>DASWKS010000516.1:0-17780 GCA_036396495.1 Gemmatimonadales bacterium | reverse complement strand
CCGGGGCAGCAGGCCGAAGTGCATGGTGAGCTCATCTGACAGCAGATGTCCGCCCCGCGCCGCCTTGATGGGATCGATGTCCCCGATGATGTCGGCGATGGTCACATCCGGGGTCGCCAGTTTCTCCACATAACGCTGATCCCGCTCCAGCCATGCGATGGGTGTGCGAGGGCCGTGTTGGTCGAGCAGGTCTCGCGCGTATTTACTGACGGGGTCGAAGGGATCATCGTTGACCTCGCTGCCGGCCACGACCGGGATTCGCTCGTCGAGGAATCGCACCAGGGCGCGGAGGATTCGGCTCTTGGCCTGGCCGCGCAGGCCGAGCAGGATAAAGTCATGCCGGGCGAGCAGGGCGTTCACCAGTCGGGGCAGGATGGTCTCGTCGTATCCCACGATGCCGGGAAACAGCGGTTCCCCTCGCTCCAGCATGGTCATGAGGTTCGATCGAATCTCGTCCCGGACCGTCCGCCGCCGCAGCGGAAGCTCCGCCCAGCTGGTGGAGCGCAGGTCGGCAAGAGTGGTTGGAAGCGTTGTCATACGAATTCGGTGTCTTTTTGGGTGATTGACAAACGTATGCCGCGGCCTAATGTTGCGCCCGCTCCTGTTTGACCGACGACAGTGACGGTTCGGGCAGACACACTCACTGTCCCCCCAACCCCCCGCAAGGAGATCCGATGTCGAAGCTTGTGATGGTCGTTGCGCTGCTCGGGATGGCCGCCTGCGCGCCCCGGGATGAGCAACCTCCGGCTGCTGATACCGCCGCCCCCGCGCCCATTACCCCGGTTCCGGCCGACAGCGCCGCCGCGATTGACAGCATGGCCCGCGATACGGCACGGGACTCGACCGGCACCAGATGACCTGCGGAAGTCACTGTCACGGCGAAGCCCCGGGTTCCATACCCGGGGCTTCTCTGTCTCCGGACTCGAAGGGAAGGTCCACGACCACACCGGCGGTTGCACCGATTCTGACCGTTGCGCCCGGTTCCACCTCCCGCCGGATCAGTCCCAGACCCACCCCACGGTTCTCCAGCTGAACACCCGAGGTGAGGCGGCCCACCGGCTTGTCTCCCTGGAGGACATCGGTCTCGGCCGGAGCGGGACCCTGCCAGAGCAAGCCCCTCAGCCGGCGGTTCACGTGACCCCGAAAGTGCACCCGCGCAACCGTCTCCTGACCCACATAACAGCCCTTGGTGTACGACACGCCGCCGATCGCGTCGTAGCGAACCTCCTGGGGCAGGGTTCGCTGATCGATCTCACGGCCGAGGGTCGGCCAGCCGCCCAGCACTCGAGCCAGCTCCAGATCGTCGAACGTACCTTCGACCCCGCCTGCCCGCGTCAGCCGGTCGGCGATGGCGGCCAACCCGTCGGGTGTCCCAGCCAGAATTCCATTCCAGGGTGCGGGCGCCGGCGGCCGACCCAGGAGTGCCGGGCCCCGATCCGATGGGAGGACAATCAGGCGGCCGGCGTGCTCCGGCCAGGGCAGGTCCGCGCCGCGCACCACGGTCTCGGTCTTCGCCCCCAGCAGCCAGAGGACCCGGTGGGAATCGCTCCGATCGCTCGCTCGGGCGAACCGCGGGGGGAGCTGTCGTTTGAAGAGGTCGAGCGCCGGCAGTCGGGCCGCCGGGTCGGCGATCAGGGTGAAGCCCGCCCCGTCGCGGAACACCAGGAAGTCGACCGTGATCATCCCTTTGGCCGTGAGCATCGCGCCATACGTCACCGAATCGCTCCCCGGACCGACGATGTCGCAGGTGAGCAATCCCTGCAGGCAGTCGACGGCCCCGGTTCCTTCGACCCGGAACATCGCCGCCTCGGTCGTCACCCATCGCATACCGTCCCGGAGCTCAACGACGTGGGCTTCGCCGGTACTGATGATGCCCGGCAGGGTCATCGGTAGAACCCCGCCGCCGCGTAGGATCGGTCCACCAGCTCGACCGGATGCAGCACCGGCAGCGGCAGCCCTGCGGCCCGGAGGCCGGAACCGATCTGCATGATGCACCCGGGGTTGCCGGTGGCGACGGCAGCCAGCGACGGCAGCGCGCTCTGCAGGGTGGCGATCTTGTCAGCCAGCACCTGGCCCGAGAGTTCAGGCTGGAGCAGTGAATACGCGCCGGCCCCCCCGCAACAGCGATCGTGTCCCGGGAGCAGGTGCAGCCGCAGCTCGGGGATGGAACGCAGTACTCCGAGTGGAGCCGCGTGGACCCGCTGGGCGTGTTGTAGATGGCAGGGGGCGTCGTAGGCCACGTCGATCGGCAGGGGAGCTCCGGCCCGGGGCCCGGCCTCGGCCAGCAGTTCGGTGACATCTCGAACCTTGGCAGCGAACCGTTGGGCCGCCTCACTGCCCAGCAGGTGACCGTACTCCCGCAACGCGGCCCCGCAGCCGGCGCTGTCGACCACGATCAGGTCCGCGGCATCCTGCAACCGGGCGATGTTCCGGGCCGCGAGGGTCATGGCGCCGACGCGATCGCCGGCATGATCGTGCGGCGCACCGCAGCAGACCTGGCCCGCGACCTCGACGACCTGATAGCCGTTGGCGGCGAGCGTACGACGGGTCGCGTCGTGAACGTGGTCGAACAGGACGTCCATGACGCACCCGCGGAACAGGGCGACGACCGGACGGACAGACGGACTGACGGCCGGCCGGACTGTCGGACGGTTCTGCCTGTCGGTCCGTCGGTCCGTCCGTCCGTCGGTCGAGGCCACCATGCCCATCAGCCTACCCACCCGGCCCGCTCCCGCCAACCGTCGGGCAACGCCGGTGCTCCGGAGCACCCGGGCGGCGCCGAACATGCCCTTCCACAAGGCGCGGTGTCCGAACACGCGGAGCACGCTCCGGCTCTTCCAGGACAGACCGTTTTCCCGAACCAGCATGACCCGCGCCGCTTCCAGGCCTCGGCCGTAGCCCACGCCCGAGGGACAGGCCGGTTCACAGCCGCGACATCCGAGGCAGCGGTCCAGGTGTTCCCGCAGACTGGAATCCGAGGCTGGGATCTCGCCCCGCTCGAGCGCCCGCATCAGCACGATCCGGCCGCGCGGGCTGTCGCTCTCGTCGCCGGTGGCGAGATAGGTGGGACAGGCGGTGAGGCAGAGCCCGCAATGGACGCAGGGATCCAGGGCGCTGAAATCGAGGGTGCCGGATGGGTCAGACATTGGGGTCGAGGGGAACCTGCAACACGTGTCCCGGATCGAACGTTTCGCGCAGCCGTCCCACCAGGGCGCCGACCCCTTCGCGGTAGAGTCCGAAATGCCCGAACGCCTGGCGCACCGCCCAGGGACCTCGTTCGAGCGTCACCGGGATCTCGCGGCCGGCGGCGGCCCGGCGCAGGGTACTCATGCGTTCCACCGGAGCTTCCCCGGTCCACCGGATCGAGCCGCTCCCGGCGCCGGCGCTGACCAGACCGATATCCAGGTGATCCGCCAGCAGATCGAGAGTGTCATCGATCCCGTCGAGCAGGACGCCGAGCCGCAGGGTGACGCCGCCGGCGTGGGCGGCGTGGGCCGCGCCATGCCACAGTCCGTTGGCTTGCTCGGGGGCGAGCGTGGACCACGCCAATGCGGTCGTCGCCGCGGTCCGATCCGCCTCCCCCAGCACGCCGGATTCCTCCCCCATGAGCCGGACGGCCAGAACCCATTCCGGGTCGGCCGCCATGGCCGGGGAAAGCAGCTCCAGCGCTACCGCATCGATCGCGGCTTCGGCCAGATCGCGCCCCGCCGAGCTGAGCGTGTCGCGATTGCCCCGGGCGATCAGGGTGCGATCCACCTCGGGGATGGCCCGGAGTCTGAGATTGAGCTCGGTGATCACGCCGAAGGCGCCGAAACCGCCGGTGATCAGCTTGATGAGGTCGTAGCCGGCGACGTTCTTCACCACGGTTCCGCCCGGCCGCACCACCCGACCGTCTCCGGTGACAACAGCGCCGCCTAACACCTGATCGCGGACCGGCCCGAACCGGTGCCGCAGCGGCCCGGCGGTGCCGGTGGCCACGATGGAGCCGACCGAGCGCTGGGCTCGCCCGGGGGCATCGCAGGCCAGCCACACCCGATCCTCCGCCAGCCGGCGCTGCACCGCGCCGAAGGCGGCGCCGGCTTCCACCGTGGCAACCAGATCGGGTGCGGCCACGGAGACCACGCAATCGAGCGCCGCGGTCGTCACCACCAGATCCGCCGGCGTATCGCTGGGGCACCAGGTGCCCCGTCCCTCGATCCGTACCTTCCATCCTTCGCTGTGGGCCAGTCCCATCACCCGCGCCATGTCCTCGGAGGATTCCGGCGCCACCCTGGGCCGGCCGGCGGGATCCTGGCCTACCGCCTCATCGCCCAGCGCTTCGCGCACCCGGGCGCTCACTCGATCGGTCATCGCACCCCTCCCGCGCGCCACTCCCGGCAGGAATGCACCGGTATCACCTTGCCGGGATTGGCCCGCCCGCCCGGATCGAAGCTGCGGCGTACGTCACACATCGTGGCCAGGGTGGTCTCGTCGAACAGGAGGGGCATGTACTCCAGTTTGTCGGAACCGACCCCGTGCTCTCCGGTAATGCTGCCGCCCACCGCAATGCAGGCGGCCATGATCTCGCGACTGGCGGTGAGGACCCGCGCCGCCAGGGCGGGATCGGCCCGATCGTAGCAGATGTTGGGATGCAGGTTGCCGTCGCCGGCGTGAAAGACGTTGACCACCATCACCTGGTGCTGCCGCGCGATCGCGGCGATACGGTCCAGCACATCGGGGAGGGTCGAGCGGGGCACCACGGCGTCCTGCACGATCAGGTCACGAGTCAGGCGCCCCATGGCGCCGAAGGCCTTCTTGCGTCCCTGCCACAGCCGGGCCCGCTCCTCGTCGCCGGCGGCGTGGCGGATGGTCGTCGCGCCGGCGGCCTGCAGCAGCCGGGTGACCACGCCTTCCTCCGCGGCGACCGCCTGGGGACGGCCGTCGACTTCGACCAGCAGCACCGCCGCCGCATCGGTGGGATACCCCGCGGCATAGATCGAGGCTTCGACCGCCCGCACGCAGGGACCGTCCAGCATCTCGAGCGCGGCCGGTACGACGCCTGAAGCGATGATCGCCGAGACCGCTTCGCTGGCGGCCCGGATGCTCGAGAACGCGGCGAGCAGGGTGCGGACATCCTGCGGCAGCGGCTCGAGCCGCACCGTGATCTCGATGGCGACGCCGAACATGCCTTCGCTGCCGACGAAGAGACCGACCAGATCGGGACCCCAGGGCTCCCCCTGGGGACTCCCCAGGCGGAGCACCTCGCCGTTGGGCAGCACCACGTCGAGCGCGACCACGTGGTTGGTGGTGACGCCGTATTTGAGGCAGTGGGGCCCGCCGGCGTTCTCCGCCACGTTGCCGCCCAGGGTGCAGGCGGTCTGGCTCGACGGATCGGGAGCGTAGTAGAGTCCGAACCGGTGGGCCGCTTCGCTCAAACGCGCGTTCACCACCCCGGGCTCGACCACGGCGCGCCGGTTGCGCGGATCCAGTTTGAGGATCCGGTTCAGACGGGTCAGCACCAGCAGCACGCCGTCGGTGTCCGCCAGCGCCCCGCCGGAGAGCCCGGTCCCCGCGCCCCGCGCGACGAAAGGGACCCGGTGCCGGTCGAGCAGACGGATCACCGCGATCACCTCGTCGCGGTTGCCGGGCAGCACCACCAGCCGGGGGGTGGACTCATGGGTCGGCAGACCGTCGCCCCGGTAGGTCGCCAGCTCCGAGGCCCGGGAGCGGACCCACCGCGCCCCCACGATGGCGGCCAGCTCGACTTCGAGGCTCGCGACCCGCGACCGGTGGCTCGCCACGGTCACGGTTGCACCGCGATATCCGGATGGGCGCCGCCGGTTCCGTTGCCCGAGGCCCGGGTGCGCACGGCGCCCCGGGCCTCGAGGTCGCTCACGATGGTGGGCAGCAATTCCAGCAAGAGCACCACCCGGTGGACCGCCGACCGCATCCCCAGGAAGCGGCGCTTGAACTCGCGGTCCACCTCGAGCATGGCGGCCACCTGAAAGCTCAAGGTGGCGGCGTCCGCGGCCCAGTTGGCGGGGGCCGGCGTGTCGGTGAGCTGCCGCAGCGCTTCGGCGCAGCGATCCGCCAGGCGGCGAAGATCCTTGGTGTGCTCGTCCGCCGCCTCGACTTCCTCCTGTTCGTCATCGAAGGGGTCCACCAGGCCGACATAGTACGGCGCCGGATCCTCGAGATACCGGCGCAGCATGAAGCGACGCTCGCCCGAGACCACGATGTTGGCGCGCCCGTCCGGCAGCGGCTGGGTGGCGCGGATCTCGGCCACGGTTCCGATCAGCCCCGTGGCCGGACGTTCCTCTCCGCCTGATGGCAGCAGGCCGAAACGGCGATCCCCGGCCAGGCAGTCGCCCAGCATCTGCTGATAACGCGGTTCGAAGATGTGCAGCGGCAGCAGCGCACCGGGAAACAGCACCACGTCGAGCGGGAACAGCGGCAACTTCATTCCTTCAAATTAACCCTCCCTCTTACGGGAGGTCGAAAGGGCCGGAAAAGTCGTACAGGTCGTAAAGGTCGTAAAATGAAAAAGGGTCGGAAGTGTTTCCGACCCTTACGACTCTTCCGACCTTCCGACGCTTTTGCCAGGCCGCTAGGCGGCCTGCCAAAAGCCCTGCATTCCCTTGATCTCGGGACAGCGGCGCAGCTTCTCGAAGGCGCGCTCGCGAATCTGCCGGACCCGCTCCCGGGTGACACCCAGGAGGCCGCCGATCCGCTCCAGGGTCATCGGTTCGCCGCCTTCCTCATCGAGACCGTAATACAGCGTCAGGATCCGGCGTTCGCGGGGGGTGAGGTAGTTCTGGAACAGGCGACGGATGAACTCGCGCTGCAACTGGGAATCGGTCGACTCCTCGATTTCGCTGGCCACGGCGCCGGCGACCCGCTCGCCGAAGGTTACCGCGGTGGAGTCGTGCCGTTCCACCGGCGCGTCGAGGGAGAACTCGGTGGAGGTCATCCGGCGCGCGGCCCGAATGTTCTCCTCCGAGTCGTTCATCACCTTGGCGGTCTCCGCGTCGGTGGGGCTGCGTCCCAGCTCCTGGGCCAGCAGCGTCTCGATGCGGCTCATGCGCACCAGGGCGGCATTCTGGTTCACCGGAATGCGCACCGTGCGGGTCTGCTCCGCCAGCGCCTTGAGCACGCATTGCCGGATCCACCACACCGCGTAACTGATGAATTTGACCTTGTGGGAGGGGTCGAACTTTTTCACCGCCTTGAGCAGTCCCTCGTTCCCGATCGCCACCAGCTCCGACAGATCGAGCCCGTGACCCTGGAACCGTTTGACATACGAAATCACGAAGCGCAGGTTGGCGGTCACCAGCCGCCCCGCCGCTTCCTGATCGCCCTTTTGGGCCTTGAGCGCCAGCTTGCGCTCCTCGCGCGGATCGGTGATCAGCGGCAGCTTGCGGATGTCGAGCAAGTACTGATCGAATGCGCTGCCGGATGGTCCGCGCGGCCGCGCGCGCGGAGTGTGATGGCTGGCCCGGGGCATACCACCTCGACGGACTGCGGGAATTGTCGCTGCTGCTCTCGTTGCCTGAATTCGCCGCGAGGGGACTAGCATGCGGCGTGGTTGGCCAATGTAGGCGTCAAAAATGGGACGGTCAATAACGATTCACTGTCAACAACGGATCTCGTGAAGCCGGGCTAAGTTATGGATTTTCTGCAGGTTATGCACATCCCCCTTTATCCACCAAACTGTGGACAACGAGCGTAACGAACTGAGGCAGCTGGGGTTGTACTTCGACTGTCCTTCAACACTATTCAGCTCAGTACGCAGTACCCAGTACTTGGTGTTTTTGGATGGCCAGCCGGATTTCCTCTTCGCCCACCGCAGTCGTCCAACCCTTGGTCTCATCTCCGGCCGGGGTGCCGATCCGCGCCAGCAGCGCCAACCGGATGGCGCCACTGCGGTTCTTCTTGTCCGCCCGCATGGCATCGAGCAGCGCGTCGGGCGAGGTATCGGCGGGAATCCCGGTGGGCAGGTGAAACTGCTGGAGCAGTGCCGCGAGCACGGCGGCCGTGCCGGGCTCGGTGACGCCGAGCTCCTCGCCCAGCGAGGCTTCGACAACCAGGCCGATCGCGACCGCCTCACCGTGACTGATGCGGTATCCGGTGGCCACCTCCAGCGCGTGAGCCACGCTGTGGCCCGCATTGAGCACCGCCCGCCGGCCCTTCTCGGTTTCGTCGCGTTGCACGATTTCGACCTTGATAGCAACGCTACGGCGGATCAGCATTTCGATGGCGCCCAGATCGCGGGCCAGGAGCGGCCCCGCCGCGCCGCCTAACCAGCCGAAGTGCACCGCGTCCAAAATCGCCGCGTGCTTCACCGCCTCCGCCAGCCCGGCCCGGAGATCCGCCTCCGGGACCGTCGCCAGCACGGCCGGGTCCATCACCACCGCGGCGGGCTGATGGAAGGCGCCGACCAGGTTCTTGCCGGCCGGGGTATCGACCCCGGTCTTGCCGCCCACCGACGCGTCGAGCATGGCGAGCAGCGTCGTCGGCACCTGGAGAAACGGCACGCCCCGCAAGAAGGTCGCGGCCACGAACCCTGCCAGGTCGCCGGTCACACCTCCGCCCAGCGCCACCAGAGCGGTGTCGCGTCCGAATCCGCGCTGCAACAACTGATCGGTCAGGTGGGCCCACGTTTCCCGGGTCTTGGAGGCCTCGCCCGCCGGGAAGGTGAGAACCGGCACGTCCAGCGGAATGGTGAGGGCGCGGGCCACCTGATCGTCGGCGATGATGACCAGCCGTCGGCCGGAGACATGCCGGGCCGCGATGTCCGGCAGATGCGCCAGCAGTCCCAGCCCGATATAGACCGGGCACGACCCGGCCGCATGCTCGAGCGTGACCGCCGGCGGGGGCGGTCGATCACCAGGTACTGTCGTGACGTCCCTCCCGGTGATTGGCCAGCCGCGCCAGCGTGAACAACAGATCGGAGAGCCGATTGAGGTGGATCAGAAACAGCTGGGGGACTTCGGCGCTCCGGGAAAGCGCCACCACGGCGCGCTCGGCCCGGCGACAAACCGTCCGGGCCAGGTGGAGCGTGGCCGCCTTGGCGGTGCCACCCGGCAACACGAAGGCCGTGAGCGGCGGAAGCTCCTGATCGGCCGCGTCGATGGCCGCCTCCATCTCCAGCACCCGAGTCTGGTCCAGCTCGGCTTTCGCCAGGGCGGCGCGAACCTTGTCCGGATCGGGCGAAGCCAACTGGCCTCCGATGGCGAACAGATCGCGTTGAATCCGCTCCAGCAGCGGGTCGGAGAAGTCCAGCGGCGGCGTGGCGCGGACCAGCCCGATCGCCGAGTTGAGCTCATCCACCTCGCCGTAGGCCGTGACCCGGGGATCGTTCTTGGCGACGCGTCCGCCCCCGAACAGGCCAGTCTCTCCGCTGTCGCCGGTCTTGGTGTAGATCTTCATGCCGTCCTTACCCGGAGGCTGGTCAACGGTGAACAGTACACAGTGAACGAAGCGCCCGGATGTTCACCGTTCGCCGTTGACCGTTCACCGGTGGCCGGTCAGTCGCGTCTTTGCCAGAGCTACGACGATGGAGTCGATCGCCGCAATCATCGCTCGTCCGCCCAGCACGTGATGATTGGCCTGGATCGAGAACACCAGCAGCCGCCCATCGGAACGCTCCAGGTAGCCGGAGAGGGTGTTCACCGTGCTGATGCTGCCGGTTTTGGCCACTACCTGTCCCTCCAGCGGGGTGCCCACGAAGCGGGTCCGCAGCGACCCCGCCTGGCCACTGCGCGGCAGTCCGGCGGAGAAGGTCGGGTAACGCGGATGGCCCCGGATCCAGGAGAGGATCCGCACGAAGGACTGGGGGCTGATGAGATTGACCGACGAGAGTCCCGAGCCGTCGCTCAACCAGGCCTGGGTCGAATCGACCCCGACCGAGTCGATCAGAAACCGGTGCAACACCTCGCGGCCGGTGTCCCAGCTGCCCGAGCCGCCGAATTGCCGCCCCAGCTGCTTGAGCAGCATCTCCGCGAACCAGTTCTGACTGGTGTTGAGCACCGGGAAGATCCAGTCGCGGACCGGTCGTGACTCCACTTCGGCCAGCGGGGGCCGCAGCCGGAGCGACAGGAACAGCATCGAGTCGGTGGTGGAGCGAGTAGCGCCGAGCACCGCGATGCCTTCCTCGGCCAGGACCCGGCGCAGGGCCATCGCGGCATAGAGGTTGGGATCGGTCACCGCCGCGTACTCCGGGCGGGGCCTGCCTCCCAGCGGAACGTCCCCCACGACGATGAGACGGCCGGTGGCCGGCTCCCGCGTGATTTCGAGGGTGCGCCGGCCGCCCTCCGCCACCGTGCGGGTCCGGTTCTCGAGGACCACGTCACCCAGATTGGGCCAGACGGTGAGCGCGGCCGGCGCACCGATCGTGGTGGGCACCGGCAGCACTTCCAGGCTATTGTCGGTGAATCCCAGACCGGACACCGGGGCGGCGTACCACCACGCCAGGTCGTAGTGCTCCCAGGAGGGATGCAGCAGGGTCGGCTCGAACCAGCTGCCGTCGCCCACCAGGTCTCCCAGCACGGTGGTGACGCCACCGGTCTTGAGTCCCCGGGCCAGATCCCGGAGCGGCGCGAAGGGATCGGCGATGCAGACTCCGCTGCGGGTGGTATCGACGTCGAAGCAGCGACGGCTCATGCTGGGGTCGCCCCGGCCATACAGCACCAGGTGACCCTGCAGCGTGCCGCCCACCACTGGACCGGTGCCGTAGAGACTGGTGCGGACCGTCATCTCGGGCGGCAGCAGGGCCGTCGCGGCCGCGCTCACCACCAGCTTGGTGTTGCTGGCCGGGATGAAGAGCTTGTCGGCGTTGCGGGCGTAGAGCGTCTTGCCGGCGCTGTCCGTCACCGCGATGCCCCACAGATGGCGGTTGAACGGCGGCGCATCGAGCAGGGCATCCAGCTGCTTGCTAAGCGACTGAGCCGGGAGCGGTGCTGCCACAATCAGCAACAGCGCCAACGGTCGAAGACGGTCGAAACTGGTCGAAGGCGGTCGAAGCGGGTCGAAGGTGGTCGAAGGCGATGGAAACTGTAGTTTTGACCCTGCTTCGACCGTCTTCGACTGCCTTCGACCGTCTTCGACCAGTTTCGACCGATTAATCATACGCGATTCTCGGATCAGCCTTCGCATAGACCAGGTCCGTCAACAGGTTGACGATCACGAAGACAAAACTCAGGAACAGAATGCTGCCCTGGATGGCCGGCAGATCCCGCTTTTCAATCGCCGAGAGCACGTACCGACCCACGCCGGGCCAGGCGAAGATCGTTTCGGTGAGAATGGAGCCGGTCAGATAGCTCCCGAAGTCCAGGCCGATCACCGTGATGATCGGCAGCAACGCGTTGCGCAGGCCATGGGTCAGGACCACTCGGCCTTCGGACAGTCCCTTGGCGCGGGCGGTGCGGACGAAATCGCTGCCCAGCGCCTCCTGCATCGCGGTGCGGGTCACCCGGGCCAGCAGCGCGATCGAACGCATTCCCAGCGTCAGCGCCGGCAGCAGCAGAAAGGCCAGACCGCCGGAGCCCGAAGGCGGCAACCAGCGGAGCGTCACCGCAAACAGCAGAATCAAGAGCAGCCCGACCCAGTACACCGGGAACGACACACCCAGGTAGGCGCCCAGCGTCGCCACCCGGTCGGACCAACTGCCGGGACGCCAAGCGCCCCAGATGCCGACCCAGAGACCGAGAGCGATGGCGAAGCTCATCGCGGCCGCGGCCAGTCGCAAGGTGGCCGGGAAGCGGGTCAGCAGGTCGTCGCGAATGGGCCGCCGGGTGATGTAACTCCGCCCCAGATCACCCCGCAACACCCCACCGGCGTAATGCGCGAATTGCAGCGGAACCGGATCGTCCAGCCGCAGCTCGGCCCGGAGCCGCGCGATGGTCTCGGGGTCGGCCCGCTCACCCACCATCGCCTGCACCGGGTCGCCGGGCGCGACGTAGAGCAGCAGGAAAGTCACCGCGAGCACTCCGGCCAGGGTCGGAACCAGCAAGAGCAGGCGCCCGGCCAGATGTCGGATCACGGCCGGAGGCGCACCTCGCGCCAGCGCTGGCCGTTGAAGACCGCCGGGATGCGCCACCCCTCGATCTCGGGCCGCATGGCCCAGAGATCCACCGGGAACCAGAGAAAAATCCAGGGCGCCATCTCGAAGACCCGGCGATCGATCTCGGCCATGAGCCGGGTCTTCTCGGCCGTGTCGGGCGTGGCGCGGGCCCGCAGGATCAGCGAGTCGAGACCGGCGTCGCGCAGGAAGGCGAGGTTCCCGCCCGGACCCAGATTGCGGGAATGGAACAGCGGGTAGGTGAAGTTTTCCGGATCGGGATAGTCGCCGTACCAGTCGGTCAGGAAGAGATCGGCCTCCCCGTTCCGCGCGGCGGAGCGGGCCGAGGCCGCGTCGCGTTCCACAATCTCCACCGTCACACCGACGTTCCCGAGATCCTGCTGGATCGATTGGGCGATCCGGGCGTAGATCGGCCGATTGCTGCGCCAGAGGCGGAGCGACAGCGCCGCGGGTCGGGCCTCGGCCAGCAGGCGGCGCGCCCCTTCCGGGTCGTAGGGATAGGGGCGTCGGGTCGAATCGTGCCCGGCCAGTCCGGGTGGGATGGATCCGGCCGCGAGCATGCCGCGTCCGCCCGCGACGTTGCTCAGAATGGCTTCTCGATCCAGCGCCAGATTGAGCGCGCGCCGCACCCGCGGATCGCGGAGCGGTCCGCGGGTGGTGTTGATCGCCACATACAAAGTCCGCAGTGCGGCCCGTCGCTGCAGCTCGCCCACATGGGCGGTTTCCCAGCGGGTCGTCTCGCCGAACGGCACCTCCACCACGCTCAAGCGACCCAGCTCGTACTCGGCGGCCTGGGTCAGCTCCTCCGGGATGATCCGCACCTTGAGCGTGTCGGCCAATGGTGGCGTGTCCCAGTAGCCGTCATGACGGGCGAACACCATCTGGTCGTCATGGGCCCAGGACACGAAGCGCCAGGGTCCGGTCCCCACCGGTTGTTCGCCCAACTCGGCCCCGGCATTCTCCGGGACCACGGCAGCCACCGGCATGGCGAGCAGGGTGAGAAAAATGTTGAGGGGCTCTTCCAGGGTGAGCACCAGCGTGGAGTCGTCCGGCACGGTGATGCCCGGAACATCGGGCCGCTCGCCCGCGGCGTAGGCTCTCGCGCCCTGGATGGGATAGAGCGGCCAGCCCCGCCCGCCGCTGGTTCCCGGCGCGAGCGCCCGAAGCAACGACCCACGCACGATCGGGGCGGAGAGCCGGCTGCCGTCGTGGAAGGTGACGCCGGAGCGCAGCTGAAACGTGTAGACCGCCCCGGCCGGATCCACCGTCCAGCGGTGAGCCAGTCCCGGAGCGAGGGCGCCATCGGGTTTTACCTGTACCAGGTTGTCGAAGACCAGCGTCACCATCTCGCCGGTGGGGACATCGGTCGACAGCGCGGGATCGAGGGAACGGGGATCCTGCGAGAGGGCGTAGTTGAGGATCTCGCCGGTGCCGGTTTTCGCGCAGGCGGAGAGAAGCGAAGCTGCCCAGATGGCGAAAAACGTGAAGCGGGGTTGCAGCACGAGTCCAGTTCCCGGAGCGGGCGAGTGTGGCGTAAAGCCGCGATACTACTAGATTTAGACCGTGTCGTCAACCGCGCGAACGCTCCAGGCACCGGCAGGGCTCGCCGTGTTCGTTTTCTGCGCCCTGCTCGGCGCAACTGCTCCCGCGACGGCACAGGACGTCCTGGTGGTGCGCCAACTCAAGTTCTCCGGCAATCATTCCATCGATGATGCGACGCTCGCCGCGGCCATTTCGACCACAAAGTCGAGCTGGTTCGCCACCGCGCCGGTCGTCCGGCTTTTCGGGCTGGGCGAGAAGCGGCGCTTGAATCAGCGCGATCTGGAGCGCGATGTCGAGCGGCTCCGGATTCTGTACCGCGCGTTCGGCTATATGCAGGCGACCGTCGACACCACCATCCGGCGCACCGACGAGGATGTGTTCATCACGTTCCGGATCTCCGAGGGTGAGCCCATCATCCTGACCCGGTTCGACATCTTCGGGCTCGACTCCTTGCCCCGGCCCGACCGCCTGGTGCGCGACCTCCCGCTGCGGGTGGGCGAGCCCCCCAACCGGTTTCTGCTCCAGGCCACCGGCGACACCATCACGGCGCGGCTGCGCGACGGCGGGTATCCCGACAGTCGGGTGTTTCTGGAGCACCGGGCGGTCGATACCGCCGCCCGAACCGCTGAGATCGAGCTCCGGGTCCAGAGCGGCCGACCGAAGATCATCGGGAACGTGACGGTCGAAGGCTTCCGTTCCGGGGACAGCGCGTTCGTCATCGATCTGATGGCGGCCCGGCCGGGCAACCTGTTCCGCAGCTCCGAGCTGGTCCGCAGCCAGCGCAACATCGTCAACACCGAGAGCTATCGCTTTGCCGCGGTCGACATCGACACCGCGGCGTACCGCACCACCGAAGGCGACAGCGTGCCGCTGCTGGTCCGGGTCGTGCCGGGCGCGCGCTACCGGGTCGGAGCCTCGATCGGCTACGGCACCGACGACTGTTTCCGGGCGACCGGCGAGTGGACCATCCGCCATCTGTTCCACCGCGGCCGTCTGCTGCGGGTGACCGGCCGGATCTCCAAAGTCGGCACCGGCGACCCGCTGGGTTGGGGTCTCGACGACACCTTCCTCTGCGGCCGGCTGGCCGATGATCCCATCGGCTCGAGCCTGCTCAACTATACGGCGTCGGTGGGATTCACCCAGCCGGCCTTCCTCTCCCCCGACAACAGCCTGGGGCTCCAGTTTTTCGCCGAGCGCCGCTCCGAGTTCGCCGTCTTCCTCCGGGAGGAGACCGGCGTCGGTGCGACCGTGACCCGGGAAGGCTCCCGCCGGATACCGATCAGCTTCGGATATCGGCTGGCGTGGGGCTCCACCGAAGCCAGCGACGCCAACTTCTGCGCCTACTTCAACGCCTGCAATCCCGCCGACATCGAAGTGCTCACGGCGCGGCAGCGGCAGGGCGTGGTCACGGTGGGATTGTCGCGCCTGCGGGTCAACAACGTGCTGGACCCGACCCGGGGGAGCTCGTTTGGGCTGCAAGGATCCCATTCCGCGTCCTACACCGGCTCCGAGACGCTGCAGCGCTACACCCGGTTCACCGGCGACATCTCGGCTTACCGTCCCTTGACCTCGGGCATCACCGCCGCCGTGCGCTTGCGGGGGGGAGTGCTGTTCGCCCCCAAGGCCCTGAGCGACGGAGTGGAGTTCATCTACATCCCGCCGGAGCAGCGGTTCTATGCCGGGGGCGCCAACGACGTCCGCGGCTATGACCGCAACGACCTGGGGCCGGTGGTGTACGTGGTGCTCGACTCGACCAGGGTGCCGGAGGAAGGGGAGGTCGATCCGGACGACGTCACCGTCTCGCCCATCGGCGGCAGCCGGTTGATCATCGCGAACGCCGAGCTGCGGGTGCCGTCGCCGCTCTTCCCCAGCCGCTGGCGCATGGTGGCGTTCGTGGACGGCGGCGCGGTGTGGCAGGACACGCCCGACTTGAACAGCCCGCTGCGGTTCCGGGTGACCCCCGGACTGGGGCTCCGGATCGGGACGCCGCTGGGCCCGGCCCGTCTGGATGTGGCCTATCGCGGCTACGGCTATCCGCCCGGCACCCTGTACGTGACCCGATCGGACGGTTCCCTGGTGGCGCTGGCCACCGACTACGTCAAGCCCCGCGGCAACGGCTTCACCTTTCACCTGGCGATCGGCCAGGCGTTCTGATGCACCGCCTCCCGCTGGCCGTGGCCCGCTTCCTTTTCATCGTCGCCATCGGCGCCGTGGCCACTGCGTTAGGCACGGTCCTGGCTCTGGGCGGCACCGGTGCGGGGCGGACACTGCTGGCGAGGGTGTTCACCGCCCAGTCGGCGCGGCTGGTGCGGGGCAGCATCTCGATTGCCCGGATCGAAGGCAATTTCTTCAACCGGCTCAATCTCGACAGCGTCGTGGTGCGGGATACCACCGGCTTCCCGCTGGCGTCGCTGGGCCGGGTCGAAACCCGATTCCGCCTCACCGACCTGCTGGCCGGGCGGATCGTCTTCGACCGGTTGTCGCTGATCCGTCCCCGGCTGTATCTGGTCAAACACCGGGAGGGAAGGTTCAACCTCGAGGAGGTGCTTCGTCTGGGTGAAGGGACCGGGGCCGGCGGTCCCGGGCCGCTGGTGGAGCTTCGCAACCTGGCGATCCAGGATGGGATCGTGACCGTCCGGACTCCCTGGTCGCCCCCGGGTCACCTGCTGACCGATGGCCAGCGCGATTCCGCGCTGCGCGATCAGCGCACCAAGGCCGGCAAACGGATCGAGGATGGCGGCGCCGGGGAGGGACTGCAGCAGGTCCGCACCATCGAGGGTCTCAATGCGGCCATCGAGCTGCTGCGACTGGCCAGCCCGGATCAGCAGCCCATTCTGGCGAACATCGATTCGCTGGCCATGGTGTTGAACGACCCGCTGCTGGAGGTGCGCGCGCTGGCGGGCGAGATCCGGCAGGCGCGGGATACTCTCTGGTTCGAGCTGCATCGGGTCGCCCTGCCGAATACGCTGGGCAACGCCCGGGGGCTGGTGTCGTGGCCCCAGGATACGGTCCTCTTCGATTTCAGCTTCAACGCCACCCGGATGGCGCTGGCGGACCTGCGGTTCGTGTCGGCCGATTTCCCGGACCTGAGCGGCCGCGGCCGCCTCAAGGCGCTATCGCGGGGCGGGTTGTTGACCGAGTATCAGCTCAGCGAGCTGGAGGCGCGCGATTCGGTCCAGCGGATCACCGGCAGCCTGACCGCCCTCAGCCACAAGTTCCGAGGCCTGGGATTCCGGGACCTGGACCTGGCGCTGCAGAACGTGGACCTGGAGCTGGTCCGTCCCTACCTCGATACCCTGCCGTTCCGGGGACGGCTGTCGGGCCGGCTCGAAGCCGACGGCTACTTCGACGACATGCGGGTGGCGGTCGATTGGACCTTCTTCGACGATCGGGTCGAGGGCCATCCGCCCAATCGGGTCGTGCTGCGGGGCCCCATCAGCATCGGGAGTGACCAGGGATTCGTGTTTCACGAGGTCCAGGTCGATACCATGGATCTCGACCTGCCCACCGTCCGGCTGGCGGTCCCGGCCGTGATTCTCGAGGGGCGGGCCGCGGGGGATGGCACGCTGGTCGGTCCCTGGACCAATGTGACCTTCACCGGCCGGCTGTCGCACCATGACGTCGAGCGGCCGGTCAGCCGGGCTGAAGGGCGGGTCCGGATCGACACCCGGGGCGAGATTGTGGCCCTCGATGCCGATCTCACCTTCATGCCTCTCGAATTCGAAGGCGTGCGTCGCACCTTCCCCACGCTGACGGCGTTAGGCAGCGTCTCGGGACCGCTCCGGATGGTCGGGCGGCTCGACAGCATGAGCCTGTGGGCGGATCTGCAGGGATCGCTGGGCCAGCTGCGGGCCGAGGGACTCGTGACCCTGCTGCCGCCCCACTGGGCCGCGGACTCGCTGCTGCTGAATTTCGCCAACCTGGATCTGGCCCAGGTTCGCGGCACCGGTCCGCCGACGCGGCTCTCGGGACGGATGCTGCTCGCGGGGTCGGTGGATTCCGCGGTGGCTCCCGAAGGCAGCCTCGTGCTCGACTTGACTCACGGGTGGGTGCGGGAGCTGGAGCTGGACTCGTTGACCGCGCGGGTGGCGGTGCGCGACAGCGTGCTGACGGTCGACACCGCGACCGCGTTCCTCCCCCGGGTCCAGGTCCAGGCCGCGGGCTCGCTGGGATGGACCCG
>DASWKS010000515.1:0-7539 GCA_036396495.1 Gemmatimonadales bacterium | reverse complement strand
CGGGTCCCACGCCACTCCCCGTGCCACCATGGAATCGAGCACCATCGACAGCCGCGCCGGATCGGCTTCACGCCAGAGCCGGCCCGCGTAGCGGAACCGATCCACTTCGTTGCTGTAGTTGTACCCGGCGGGGAAGTTCTGGACCCGGTCCAGGATGGCGGCATCGGGGACCCCGTACCAGTGCTCGATCGAGGCCGTGCCGAAGCGAATGTCATCCCACGCGTTGGTCTCCTCGACCCCGGCGTGGTGCGCCACCGGCAGCCCGAGCTTGTGGGCTTCGTCGAGCATGGCCGCCAGCAGGTCCCGGTCGAGCCCGACGATCTTGATGCAATCCACCCCGATCCGCTTGAGCTCCTGCACCCGGGCCCGGACCTGCTCCGGGGTGCGCGGAGCCGGGTGGGAGGTGTAGCCGGCGCAGATAAAGAACCGGGGTGCTTCCAACGCGCCCGCGGCGCTCTGGTCCCGGAACGCCACGTAGGCCTTGGGATCGGCTCCCGAGCTGACCTCGCGCACCGTGGTGATGCCCGACGCCAACCAGAGCTTGTTCTGATAGGCAGTCGGCTGGGGCGCGCCACCCCGCTCGTCCTGGATGTGGCCGTGCAGGTTGATCAGACCCGGCAAGACATACTTGCCCGACCCGTCGATCTCCGCGCCCGCTTCGGGCCGGCGCTGGCGCCCTTCCCGCAGGGCCACCGGATCGAGGGGGACCATCTCCACGATTCGGTTGCCTTCGACCACGATATCGTAGGGCCCGATGGTGGGCGTGCCGTTCCCCTCGATCACGAGGGCGTTGCGGATCACCAGGCGACCGGTCGGCCGTCGGCCATGGGTCACGCCCCGCGTCGAGGTCTGCGCGGAGAGAGCCGGCCCGGCCAGCAGTACGCACCCGAGTGTCAGGCTGACGAAACGGAATGGGAGCCGTCGCATTCGATATCCCGGTTTGCTGTTCACTGTTGACCGTTCACTGTTAACCGTTCACCTGAGATTATAGAGCTTGGGCGCCGGCGCCGGATTGGGCCAGATCCGGGCCGCATCGGCGCCGGAATACACCACGCCGTTCTGCACCACCCATTCCACCGAGCGGGTATTCCGAATATCGGCCAGGGGATCGGCCCCGAAGACCACCAGATCGGCCAGCTTGCCCGCTTCGATCGAGCCGAGCTGGCCGTCGAGACCGAGATAGCGGGCGCTCTGAATCGTGGCGAACCCCAGGACCTCCGCGGGCGTGAACCCGCCTCGGGTCATGAGCTCCAGCTCCCAGTGCTTGTCCAACCCGTGCATCTGGCCGTGCCCGCTCACCTGGAGCGAGACTCCGGCCCGATGCAGTTTCTTGAGATCGGCGGCCATCTCGGTGGCGTAGACATCGTCGTCGAAGTAGTGGGTGGGACGCCGGAAGCCCAGCAGATCATCCTTGCGGAAGAAATGCAGCAGTCGGGGGTTCTCCCACACCCGCTCGGCCTGGTGGAAGAGCTGCTCCCCCGCGGGTCCGTTGTAGACCACGATCAGAGTCGGCGTGTTGCCGGCACCGGTCGCGCCCCACAGCCGCAAGACGTCATCGTAGAGCGGGGTGAGTCCCACCGTATGCTCCAGCCCGGAGACCCCGTCGATCAACATGGTCCAGTTCATCTGGGGATCGACCGCTGTTTCGGCGACCACGTTGAGTCCTTCCCGGCGCGCCGCGGTATAGAGCGCCTGGCGGGTCATCCGGTTGAACTGGGCGTAGTCCTTGAGCGCGGTGGCGCCATGCGCCTTGTTGGCGCGAACGATTTCATCGGCATCGGCCTGGGTCACAATGGGCCGGTAGAGCTTGGGCCGGAAGAAGCGCTGGCCGTAGATCGGGTGTCCCACCGACAGCAGCCGAGGACCCCAGGCCACCCCGGCCCGCTGCAGGTCGGAAACCAGATAGTCCTTGTGGTCGTTGCCGTAGACCTCGTACATGGTGGTCACGCCGTGCGCCAGGTTAGACAGCAATCCCTGGTGCTGCTGCTCCACCACATGCAGGGTCGAGATGTCGGGATTGTAGTGGGCGTGGGCGTCGATCATCCCCGGCATCACCGTCTTCCCGTTCAAGTCGAATACCCGGGCACCGGCCGGCGGGGCAATGTCCGCCCCTACTGCCTCGATCCGGTTGCCCCGCACCACGATGGTCGCCCGTTCCAGCACCCGGCGACCGGCATCCATGGTGAGCACCCGCGCGTTGGTCAACGCGATGGTGCCCGCGGGCACCGCGACATCGAATTCGACGGCGAGATTGGTGCTCCGGGCGGCGCCCCGTTTGGCGACGATGTCGTCCACCGGCTTTTCGAAGAAGCCGGTGCCCCGGGTCCAGTGGAGCCCCTGCCCGCCACGGGTCCAGCCGAAATAGTCGCCATCGAGCGAATCCACCCGGAAGCTCACGCCCTGGCGGTCGAAGGCGCTGATCCCCACCGGCTTGCCCGCGAAATCGAACGGCGTCACGAAGGTGCGGGTGTACTCCCGGAACGCCACCCAGCGGAGGTCGGGCGAGACAACCGCGCGTACACCGTGGGGAAACCGGTACAGCAGCTGTTCGTCCAGGCCATCCAGCCGGATCCGCTTGAGCTGCAGGGTATCGTTGGCAAACTCGCTGAAGTACAACTCTGAACCGCTCGGCGAAAACGTCACACCGGGGGGATGCTTGGTGGCGAAGTTGGCGTACTGGCCCTCGCCCCACTGGATCTCGGTGACTTTGCGCTCGGCCCGATCGGGGCCGATCACCACCAGCTCGAAACGTCCCTGTCCTTCCAGGGTACCGCCCCTGAGCAGGTCGTCGGTGCCTCGCACCAGCGCCAGCGTCTTGCCGTCGGGCGAGAGGGTCAGCGACCCGTATTGGGCCGGCACCCGGGTCAGCCGGGTGGGAGCTGCACCCCCGTCGATGGGCCGCGACCAGACCGCGCCCAGGCTGTCATCACTCCAGGCCGCGTAGTACAACGTGCGGGTGGCCGGATCGTAGGCGGGGCTGGTCTCCATCGCGGGCGAGCGGGTCAGGTTAGTCGTGCTGCCGCCATCCCGCAGCCATAGATCGCCCAGCGCTTCGTACACCACGCCCCGCTCGGTGCGGAGTCCGAACCGGTGCGACCGGCTGGTGGTCTTTCCGGCGGCCGGCACCGGAACCGGGAACCGGATCGTCTGGGCCAGCTCGCGCCGGACCGGGGCCCGGAACGAAATGTCACGGGTGGCCCCGCTTCCGACGTCGACTGCGTGAAGCGTTCCGCCGTAGAACACCACCAGCTCTCGACCCGCGGGATGCCAGGCCAGCGTGGGATAGGCGCCGTAGGTCGTGCCCGCGCCCGATTCCTGGCGGTCGCGATCCAGGTTCTGCAGCAGCACCCGCTCCCGCCCAGTGGCGAGCTCATGGAGCACCAGCTCGCTTTGCCGGTCATCGCGATGGACATAGGCGAGCCACTTGCCATCGCGCGACAGTGCCGGTGAAGCCGCCCCACCCCGGCGGGAGCGGAACACCCGGACCTCGCCGGTCTTGAGATCGTAGGCCTTGAGCTGAAACCCGGTGGTGTACACCGGGCCAGCCGGCTGGGCAAAGAACACCCGCTGGCCGGCGGAGTCTTCCGCCAGCTGCGCCGGAGGAGAGAACAACACTGGAGAGGTGAGCTGCAGTCTCGAGCCGTGGAAGTCGAACTTGGAGGCGCTGAACTTGGCTCCCAGGTCCATGGTAACCGCGTAAAACCCCCGACCGTCGGCAGTCCAGGACGCCTGATAGGTGCGGTCGTCCAGCTTGGTCACCTGCTCCAGTGAGTCGGGCCCGCGATGGAGCAGCCAGACGGCCTCTTTTCCACTGCGATCCGAAGTGAACAGCATCCTGCCGCCGTCGGGACTGTAGCGCGGCAGGTGATTCCAGGACCGCCCCCGAGTCAGGGCTCGCGCCTCGCCACCGCTGTAGGGCATTTCGTAGATGTGGCCCAGCAGATCGAACGCAATCGAACGCCCGTCGGGCGACACATCGACCGAGATCCAGGTACCCTGGGTGGCGGTGAATTCGAGCAGCTTTTCGGGGGCGCGGGCGCTGTCGACCTTCCACGCCGGCGCCTGGGCGGACCCGACTGCAAACAGGGAACAGTGAACCGTAAACAGTAAACAGGGAACGGTTAACAGCCGGAACCAGCCATACGCCATCGCGAAACGGCCCGTACTGAACTGGTTTGATGTGCTCACGAGACCACCTCTTTACCGTTCCCTGTTTACCGTTCCCTGTTCACCGTTCCCTGTTCACCGTTCCCTGTTCCCTGTTCACCGTTCACCGTTCGGCGTGCTTCCAGATCCGGCGGCAGGCGGGGCGACGCCAGCAGCGCGGCGAATACCCGCCACCGTGCTTCCGGAGTCGCACCGGCCCCGCTTTCCCGTTCGACATACCGCGCCACCAGGTCCCGTCCGACATTGTAGTTGATGACATAGCTGCGATACCGGTCGAAGAATCGCACCCGCTGGGCAGCCCGGTCCGGCGACATCAGCGCAAACCGCACCAGCCAGTCGGCCGCCGCCGCGGCGTCGATCCGGCCCTCGAGATACCGCCGGGCCGCCTCGTTGCCGGCGTAGCTCAGATCCTCGACCACGGCCTGTACCTCGGCGTACGTCGCCGCCGACGCCGGATCCAGACCCGCCAGAGGGTACAACACGTCGCGCTCGAAGGTCAGCCGTTCGGTACCCGGAAAGGCGATGTCGATCCCGAAATTCGCCGTGCCTTCCGCGATGAGCGACTGGGGACTGAAAAGAGGATACACCTGATACTCGGGCCAGCCCCGGTCCCGCACCAGGGCCTGCTCCAGCATCACGTTGTACACATGATGGCCGGGATAGCCCTCATGGCAGGCGAGATCGAGCGCCCGGTCAATGTAGATGGGCAGGTCGGTGTTGACCTGAATCAGACTGCGATAGGAGCCCTGGTACCAGTTGTAGCCGCTCCAGGGCTTGTCCTTCACGTATTCGAGGGTGAACTGCTCCCCCGCCGGCAGGGAGATATGCCGCAGGGTCCGTTCCCGGCAGGATGCGATGGCGGTCTTGAAGACGGTATCGACCCGCTCGGGCGGGATCACGTAGCTCCGTCGAAAGGCCTCGTATCGGGCCGGCACTGGACCCCGCCCTGGGAGAAGCCCGTCGAGCCGCGCCAGAACCGCCTGGAAATGGGATTCATCGTGGGTCGGCGCCACCGCAGCATAAAGGGCGCGTGACTCCTGGTCGAAGCCAAGTCGCTGTCCCTCCAGCATATCGAGCCGCGCGGCCAGGGCCTGCAGCTGCAGGGTCAGATACCGCTGGCGCAGCCGAACCAGCTCCGCCGTATCGGGTAGCGCAACCGCGTTCAGGCTGTCCAGCAGCCGGGCGGCCCTGGCCCGGATCTCCCCCAGACCCAGCTTTACCGAGTCGGCTTCGGCCTTCCAAAGGGGCGGGCCGTAATAGGCGTCGACGTAGTCGGGATCGTGCACCCCCACTGCGAGCACCAGGCGGACGTACGATTCGGCGATGGGAGTAAGCGGGTCGGGCATGTGGGTGGCCGGCCGGCAACCGAGGAGTCCGAGGACGACGAGCCCGGCCGTCACAACCCGGGGGTTTGCCCAGTCGGGGCGATTGCAGTAACGTTTCTCCAAGCATATCTCCTGAGCATAAGAATGTTCCCCAGCACAGGTCAGGTTCTCCTCCTGCTCGCCACATTCGTCTCGACGGCCGGGGCGCAGGAAGGTGACTCCAAAGAGCCCAAGGGCCCCAAGCCGGCGACGCCGCTGTTCGCGTCGCACACCCCTCTAGCCGTCCGAGTGACGGCCGATTTCAAGACCATCTTCAAGGACCGGGATACCACGGAGCAGAAGTGGTTTCCGGGGTCCCTGGCCTGGTCGGCCGGGGCCGACAGCGGCCGGATGCCGGTCGAGCTGACCACTCGAGGGCATTTCCGGCTCAAGACCGGGACCTGCAGCTTCGCACCGCTCAGGATCCGTTTCCCCAAGGAGGCCCGGGCCGGGACCCTGTTCGACAAGCAGGGCAGCATCAAGCTGGCCGTGCATTGCCGCAGCGGGAACAAGCGGTACGAGCAGATCGTGCATCAGGAATACCTGGTGTACCGAGCCTTCAACGCCCTCACCGACTCCAGCTTCCGGGTCCGCCTGGCCCAAGCCAGTTACGTGGACAGCGTCGCCGGTACTACCCTGGAAGCGCCGTCCTTCTTCATCGAAGACGCGGACGACCTGGGCGGCCGGATGGGCATGAAGGACTTCGATCAGGTGGGCGCGACCTTCGCCGACGTCGATAGCGCCCAGGCCGCGCTCATGAGCGTGTTCTTCTACCTGGTCGGCAACACCGACTGGTCTCTGCCCTATCTGCACAACGTCAGAGTGTTCTCTCAGATGGGCAACTATTTCCCGATTCCGTACGACTTCGACTGGTCCGGCGTGGTCGATGCCCCCTACGCCCGCCCGGACTACCGGCTCGGCACCAAGTCGGTTCGGGAACGGGTCTGGCGGGGACCGTGCTACCCGGTCGAGACCTTGGAACGGGCCCTGAAACGGATCACCTCCGCCAAGGATACCGTCTACTCGATCTACCGGAACCACCCTGGGCTCGACCCCAAGCTCCTCAAAGATGCCCTCGAGTATTATGACGAGTTTTTCAAACTCGCAGCCGATCCCAAAGCCTGGAACCGGGAACTCCGCACCAACTGTAACAGATAGGACTAAGGACTAAGGACTAAGGACTAAGCGGAGTCCCTTAGTCCTTAGTCCTAAGCCCTTAGCACTGTCATTTCAGATACCGCTCCCTGAGAATGGCCACATGGTGCGCCTCGTGGCCCGCGATGATGTAGAGCAGGCCCCGCACCGTCACCCGATAACCGCTCGCCACACCTGACCGGAGCGACTGCTCCTCGCTCACGGACCGCGCGAAGGCGATGGTGGCCAGACGTACCGCGCGGAGCTCATCGGCCACGTCCCGCAGGGCGCGCGATGCGGCACCCGAGTTCGGAACCCAGCCTTGCTCATCGAAGCCCGGCAGCTCGTTCTCATCGCCCCGGCTGAACCACAGCGCCCGATAGGCGAAGACCCGTTCGGCATCGGCCACGTGGGATACCACTTCCTTGATGGACCACTTGCCTGGTGCGTAGCGGTAATCCCCCTGGGATTCGCTCAGCCCGTCCAGCAGCTCCGCGCTGGCGTGCATCTGTTCGTCGAGAATGGACACGATGTCGCCTTCGGGAATGCGAGCGACGTAGCGGGCATACACCGGAGCGTATTCGGTCTCGCTGGGACGAGTCAGGGTCGTGGTCGTCATTTTCCATTCTCCGAGTCGGGGACACGGGTGAACCGGACGTCCAGCGCTCGGCCCGCGAAGACCCGCAGGCCGGTGACCCGGCCGGCGCTATCGCGCATGAAGCGGACGGTCCGCCCGCTGGTCGCGAAGCCGTCCCGGTAGCTCGGCAGCAGCACCGACGCGGGCTCCCACGCCCGCCGGAGCGTGAGCCGCCCGGCTCTGGTTTCCAGCTGGTAGTCCACGTCCAGCTCATCGCTGTGATAGCGACCGACATAA
>DASWKS010000514.1:0-16135 GCA_036396495.1 Gemmatimonadales bacterium | reverse complement strand
GGCCGGATCAGGAGCACGGGTCGACCAGTCTTGGCTCCCGCTGGCCGGGTAATTTCGCGGGGGAGGAGTGGGGAGAGATCGGAAGCAGACTTCCAGGCACTAACTTACCCTTGAAAGCATCAGCAGCAACGCTGATTTGACTGTCACTCTTTGCCGAGCGTACGTTATAGTGGGACCGGTCGCTACCTGGATTGCTAGGATGCCGGTCACCGCAAGGCTGTCGCGGAAGTTCTATGAGACATTCGGCGATGAAGTCACCAATGAGCTGGTGGAATGGCTTAACATGGTTGACGCGACGTACCGGGCTGACCTGCGCGAACTGAATGAGCTGAATTTCGCCCGCTTCGACGCCAGGCTGGAGCAGCGAGTCGCCGAACTCGACGCGAAGTTGGAACAACGAATGACTCGGCTCGAGGCCGGGCTCGAGCAGCGTTTTGCGGGTCTTGAAGCCGGCTTCGAGCGTCTGCGGGTGGAGTTCCGCGCTGAACTCCGCGCTGAACTCGCCGCCCAGCGCGCGGAAATGATCAAGTGGTCATTTCTGTTCTGGATCGGCATGGTGGTTACGGTTTTCGTCTCCCGCCTGATCTGACCCACATCAATCGGCGGGCGTGTACCGGCACCCTGGGCCTCGGCCGCTGCTGACGAGCAGACCTTCCCGCCGCAGCTGGTCCACCACCCGCTTCACCCGGTTCTCGGGCACACCGTCGAACCGCCCCGCCAGGTCTGTCATCGAGAAAGAGGCTCCCAGCCGGTGCAGCGCCACCTCCCGTACCCGATCCGTGAAGGGGAGCTCGCGAGGTGTGGGGTAGTACCCCGCGATGGTCTCGCGGACCAGGTCCAGCTGGGGACTGAGGTCCCGGCCGCGACAGGCGACGAAGAACTGCTGACACCAGGCGTTGGCCAATTTCCGGTTGCCCGCGAAGACCATCGGCAACTTGGGATGGAGCGCCGCCAGTTCGGCGAGCACTCGGGCCAGGTGGACGGCGGGCCAGCGGCCCTGCAGCCGGGATTGGTCGAGGAAGTCGCCGTATTGGGCCTCGATGACCAGTGCTGAGGAGTCCCAGCTGGCGAGGTCGGCCAGTTGATGGTGCAGGGCCTGAAGCGCCCCGATGTCGGCCAGCAGGTTGTCGAAGGTCTTCCGCTCCACTACTGCGACCGGCCGCTCTCCCTCGAGCAAGGCGTAATCGCCGAACGCCAGCTTGCGGCGGCGGACCGTGGCGCCCGGGAAGCGCCAGGGATAGCGCTCGCCGCTGTCGATGGCGATAACCAGGGGATGGTCGGCCGGCAGCAGCTCCATCCGGGTGCGGGAGCGGTGGGCCCTGATGCCCGACTCGGTGCGGAAGAAGATCTGTTCCCGAGTCGAACCGTCCGCCGCCGGCTTGTTGATCGCGAGGAACTCGCAGCGCTTGCGGGTGGCGCGGTCGAGGACGATCGCGAGCTTCCGGCCGACTCGGGTGAGATGGGCGATGGGAACCCGTTCCACCGGCTGGAGCGGCTCGTCGGGGTCGAAGGACCGCTCCCGGACGCAGAAGATCTGCTGTCCCGGCCCCGGCCAGGATGACTGGGCCCGGAGCGCGATGATCCGGCGCCCGTCCTGTTCGACGGCGATGCGGAAGGGGAACCGCCGGTGCGCCGTGCGTTCGACGGTCCAGATGGCAGTCATGGGATGAAGGTACTCGGCGATTCGACCCCAATGCCAACGGGTGGGCAGGCTCGCCGCGAGACCCCTACGCGAGGATGACTCGAACTTCATACTTCCGGAGTATTCGATCCCGAGTGATGATCGTGAGCTGTTCCGTGAGCGCTTGCGACACCAGGAGTCGGTCGAACGGATCGCGGTGACGCCAGGGCAAGGTGCTCACCCGCTCGGTGTGGCTGAGCAATACCGGCAGCTCCTCGAAACCGGAGTCGATCACCGCCTGGCTCACCGTTCGCCTGGGATGAAGCCGCCCTAGCGAGGTCTTGATGGCCACCTCCCACCCCGAAGCCGCGCTTACGTATACCTGCTCGGCTTCACGAATGGCCCGGTCGGCTTTGGCGTCCAGCGGCTGACCTTCGTCCCACCAGATCAGCACGTGGGTGTCGAGCAGGAGCCTCACTCCGGGGGTCCCCCGAACTCATCCAGCACGTCGTCCGGGAGCGGCCGATCGAAGTCCGGTCCCACCCGCCACTGGCCTCGGCCCTGACCCGATCGCCGCAGCGCCCGGACATCCTCGAGCGGGACCAGCTTGGCCTTCGGCTTCCCCGACTTGGCGATGACGATCTCTTCCCCTTCCGCCGCCCGCTCCACCAGCGACGATAGATGAGTCTTGGCCTCATACAGGCTGACCGTTTCCCGCACTCGTGGCGGACGACGCTTGGCAGGCATGTCGGCAACATACCTGATTTGACCAAATTGGTCAAAGCGATGGCATCGTGGGTCAGGTAAGCGGCCTGGGGGGGCCGGGTGTACTGTGGAGAGCAGCCCCGGGCGGCCCTGCTCGAGCGATTGGTGACCGCGGACGAGAACCAGATCGGAAGTGGACTGGAGAACCCATCGGACGAAACCCTCGTCGCCGCCACCCTGGGCGGAGACGAGCAGGCATTCGCCCATCTGGTCCGGCGGTATCTGAGGAAGGCGATGGCGGTAGCGCTCGAATACGTGGGAACCCGGGAAGACGCGGAGGACGTGGTGCAGGACACCTTCCGCCGCGTGCTCGAGAGTCTCGACCGGTTCAATCCCGGCCGGAGCTTCGAGCCCTGGTTCTTCACCATACTCCGAAATACCGCCCGGAACGCCGCCAAGAGCCGGCGGATCCGGGACCACGACGCGCTGTCGGCGGAGCAGGAGTCCATTGCGCCGGGGCCGTTCGAGCAGACCCACCGGGGCGAGCTGCACCACCGGATCGGTGCGGCGATCGAGCGGCTGCCTCCGATGCAGCGCACCTGCTTCCGGCTCTGTCTGGTCGAGGGGTTCTCCAGCGCCGAAGCCGCCAGCGCCATCGGACTGGCCGAAAGCACGGTCCGGGTGCATGTGTTCAAGGCGCGCCAGACGCTGCAGCAGCTCCTGGCAGGATGGCGGGACGAGCTGGAGGAAGCATGACCGAGTTTCGTGATCTGTCGAGGTTGCCGGTGGATCAGAGTTACTGGGACGGTCTCGAGGCAAAGATCACCGCCGAGCTGGGCCCGCTGGTCCGACAGGTCGGCTCCAGAAAACCGGGCTGGCTGAGCCCGCTCGCGGCCCGGGCCTGGGCCCTCGGCGGTCTGGCGGTCGCGGCCGCGATCGCGGCTCTGCTCCTGGTTCCGTCGAGGTCGCTGGATAGCACGGGCAACCCTGCCGGGCTCCTTCGTCTGCCCGAGAACGATCCCACTCTGGTCGCCTTCGTCTCAGCGCCGGTTCCTCCGGCTCTGGCGGTACTGGTGCTCTCCCCAGCCGGAGGAGATCGATGACCCGGGCCGTTCTGGCCGCCGTGGCTCTGCTGATCCTGGGCGGCGCGATCGGGGTGACCGCCGATCGGCTGCATCACCGCCCGCATGGAACCGCCGCCCTGTGGGCGGAGGTCCAGAAGGACCCGGTGGGCGTGATGCAACGCGAGCTGGACCTGCGACCGGAGCAACGCGCGCGGGTCGCCGCGATCATGGAGCAGCGTCAGGGGGCTATCGACGCGGTCTGGCGCGATACCCACGTCCGGCTCCGGGCCACGATCGATAGCGTGGTCTCCGAGATCGCCGCGGTGCTCGATCCCGACCAGGCCGAGCGGTTCAGGAGGCTCGCCGACGAGATTCACAGCGGGCCGGCGGGGATGCATCGCCGGTCTCACTAGCGGCCCAGCGGGGCACTTAGAAGAGATCCTTCGCTGCGCTAAACACTCCGGGCCCCTTCGTGGTACAGCAGAGAGCATCCAGGCTCTGACTCCTCGAAAGGTGGCCCCATGAGAACCCGACTCGCTCTCCTGACCGCTCTGCTGCTTCCCCTTGCCGGAACCGTTGCGCCGGTCGCAGGCCAGTCTCATGCGAAAACGACCGCCCTCGACCCGGTCGGCACCTATGACCTCGATTTCGAGATGCACGGACAGGTCACCAGCAGTGTCCTGATCATCAGCCGGGAGAAGGATGGCCGACTAACCGGCACGCTCGAGATCCATGAACAGGCCCTCAGCTTCAGCGAGGTGAAACTGGAGGGAAAGGAGCTCCAGCTGTGGAACAGTGACCAGCTGGGCATCACGCTGACCTTCAAGAACGACGACACTCTCGCGGGGAAGTGGACCAGGCCCGACGCCAATGGCGGCGTCCAGGGCGTGCGGCGGAAGCGCTAAGCCGGATTACTGGAGCATCTCATGCGGTCCGGACGATGGATCGGGCGGGTCCTTTTGCTCGGCTTGGGCGTCGGCGCCGGGTGGCTGGGCGCGCGGCGGGCGGAAGCCGTGGGATCCACCCCCGCGACCGCGGACCCATGGGAAAGCGCCCTGGTGGAACGGCGCGACGTCGGCGCCACCGTGCTGGCCACCGGCGTGGTGCGGCCCCGCGTCGGGGCCCAGGTGGCGGTGGGTTCGCGCGCCTCGGGCGTGGTCAAGCGGCTCCACGTCACGGTGGGTGACCGAGTCGTCGCCGGGCAGCTCCTGGCCGAGCTGGATCGGGTGGAGTTCGAAACCCAGGTCGAGCGGGCCGAGGCGCAACGGCTGAACGCGGTCTCCGAACGGGAGTGGGCGGAACAGGATTTCAACCGAGCCCGTCAATTGGCGGCCGGCGGATACGCCACCGCGGCGGATCTGGCGCAGGCGCAGCGGTCGATCGAGACCTCGCGGGCGAAGGAACGGGAAGCCATGGCGGCGCTGGCGGCGGCCCGGGTGCAGCTGGGATACACCAGCATCCGCGCCCCGATCAGTGGAGTGGTAGGCTCGGTCTCGACCCAGGAAGGAGAGACGGTCGCGGCCAGCTTCGCGGCGCCGACCTTCCTCACCATCGTCGATCTGGCCCGGCTCGAGGTGCAGGCGTATGTGGACGAGACCGACATCGGCCGGATCGTGGCGGGGCAGCGGGCCACCTTTACCGTGGACACCTGGCCCGACCAGTCCTTCGAGGGACGGGTCACCGCGGTACGCCCCACCGCCGAGCTGCGCGACAACGTGGTGAACTACGTCACGCTGATCGAGTTCAAGAACCAGCCCGACCGGCTGCTCCGCCCCGAGATGACCGCCACCATCAACGTGATGGTGGAGGGCCGGACCGACGTGCTGTCGGTGCCGAACGGCGCCCTTCGGCGCGACGCCGGTGGGACCTACGTTCTGGTCAAGACGGCCAGCGCCGCCGAGCGGCGGGCCGTCGTCGCCGGTTTTCGCGGTTCGGATTTCACCGAAGTGACGTCGGGGCTCGAGGCCGGCGATCGTATCCTGGTGGGCAAGGGAGTCGAGTGCCCGGCAGCGACACCTTCTGAGGGGGAATGATGATCGAGCTGGTGGACCTGTACCGTACCTACCGAAAGGGTACCGAGGAGATCCGGGCCCTTGATGGGGTATCCCTGATCATCGAGCGGGGGGAGTTCGTCGCCATCGTGGGGCCGTCCGGCTCGGGGAAATCGACCCTGATGAACGTGATCGGCCTGCTGGATCGGCCCGACTCCGGCGGCTACCGGCTGGAAGGACGCGACGTCGGGAGTCTGACTCCGGATGAGCTGGCCCAGCTTCGCAACGAACGCATCGGGTTCGTATTCCAGGCGTTTCATCTGCTCCCCCGAACCACGGCAGTGGAGAATGTGGAGCTCCCGCTGGTCTATTCCGACCGGCAGGACACTCGCGGGCTGGGTCTCAGGGCACTGGAGCGGGTGGGACTGGCCGACCGGGCCACCCATCTGCCGGGCGAGCTGTCGGGGGGCCAGCAGCAGCGGGTGGCCATTGCCCGGGCGCTGGTCCAGGAGCCGGATCTGATCCTGGCCGACGAGCCCACCGGCAACCTTGACTCCAAGTCGGGGACCGAGATCCTGGAGATCTTCCGGCAGCTCAACGCCGCCGGCACGACGGTCGTCGTCATCACCCACGATGCCCAGGTCTCGCGTCATGCCGGGCGCACCATCACCCTCGGCGATGGGCGAATCATCTCGGACTCCCGCGCGGTGGTGACCGCGTCGGCTGGAGGGCGATAGCATGCGCATATCGCGAGTGTTAGGCAACAGCGTCCGAGGCATGAGCCGGAATCGCCTTCGCACCTTCTTCATGATGCTGGGCACATTCGTCGGGGTCTGCGCCCTCACGGTGATCCTGGCGATCGGCCGGGAAACCCAGGCCCAGATTCTCCGGCGCTTCGACAAGGTGTTCAGCGGCTCCACCATGTTCCTGCGGGCCGGTGGCGGCCGGGTCCGGATGGGTGCGCACGGGCCGCCAACCACCACCCTGACGCTGGAGGACATGGAGGTCATCGACGGCGAGATCGACGAGGTGGCCCTGATCGATCCGATGCAGATGGCAGGAGAGCGGGATGTCGTCTCTGACGGGGTCACCAGCCGGATCCGGATCGAAGGGCACTCAGAGGCCGCCGAGGCGGTGTGGAACCGCTCGGTCACCCGGGGTTCGTATTTCACGGCGGGTGACGTCGCCGGTGCGGCCCGGGTTGCCCTGGTGGGACCGACGGCGGCGCGGGAGCTGTTTCCGGACCGGGACGCGGTGGGGAAACAGATCCGGATCGGGGCGGTTCCCTTCCAGGTGATCGGCGTGCTGGCGCCGATGGGGCTGGATCCGCACGGGCTCGACAAGGACAACGAGATCATCATCCCCATTACGACCATGCTGCGCCGGGTTCGCAACGTGGACTATCTCACCGGAGCGAGGCTGGCGCTGGCGGAGGGGACTGACCTGGACGCTGCACAAGGGAGGATCCGCGAGCTGCTCCGCCGCCGGCATGGCCTGGTGCAGGACCAGGAAGACGACTTCCACATATTCACCCCGACCCAAGTGCGCCAGATGGTCAAGTCCTCCAATCGGGTCTTCACCCTGTTCCTGCCGCTGGTCGCCGGGCTCTCGATTCTCGTGGGCGGACTGGTGGTGGCCAACCTGATGCTCATGACGGTGCACGACCGGCGAGCCGAGATCGGCCTGCGGAAGGCGATCGGCGCCCGGCCCCGCGACATCCAGTTGCAGTTCCTGGCCGAGTCGGCGGCGGTCACCGGACTCGGCGGCCTCTTCGCCGTCGTCACCGGATACGGCATCCTGCAGCTGCTTGGTCACGCGCAGGGCACTCCGGCGGGGATCCCCTGGAGCGCGGTAGCACTGGGGCTGACCTGTGCGGTCGGAATGGGTCTGGTAGCGGGTGTCGTTCCGGCAAGACGAGCTGCCCGGCTCGAGCCGGTTCAGACGCTCCGATGATCGCGCGATGCGGGTCGTCCGAAATCTCCGCCTCTCGCTCCGCGCCTTTTCCACCCACCGGGTTCGTACCGGCCTGGCGGTAGCCGGAACGGCCGTCGGCGTCGCCGGCGTGCTGGTGTCGACCGCGATCGGTGAAGGCGCGCGGGGCGCCGTGGTGCGCCGGATCGAAAGCCTCGGTCGCAACATGCTGGTGGTCTCGGCGGAGAAGGTCGACTCACGGGGCGGACGAAAAGTCCAGGGTGAAGGCTGGACCCGCACGCTCCGGACCGGAGATGTCTCCGCCCTCCTGCGAGGATCCCCTGCCATCATTCGGGCGGCGCCCGCCCAGGACCGGGGCATGACCGCCAAATTCGGCCCGATCCAGGCCCCGGCAACGGTCGTGGGCACCACCCCCGATTGGCAGCTCATCCGGCAGTTCCCGCTCACCCAAGGCCGCTTTTTCACGGCCGACGAGAACGACCGGCGCGCCAGGGTCGCGGTGCTGGGGTCGGCCATCCGGACCAGTCTCTTCGGCGACACATCGGGCGCAGTGGGTCGCACCATCCGGATTGGACGAGTGCCCTTCCAGGTTGTGGGCGTGCTGGCCAGCAAGGGCCTGAGCGTCGACGGCACCGCCACCGAAGACGATAAGATCTTCGTACCGCTCGAGACCGCGCTTCGACGCCTGTTCAACACCGAATACCTGAAATTCATCTACCTCGAAGCGGTGGACCCGGCGCTGATGGCCGACGCCCAGTCGGACGCGGCCTCCATTCTCCGGGTGCAGCACGGCTTGCCTGACGGTGGCGAGGATGATTTCGCCATCCAGAACCAGCGCCTGCTTCTGGCCGCGGAGCTCGAAACCAAGGCGTCCTTCCGGCGACTGATCATGGGTCTGGGCTTCCTGTCCCTCCTGGTTGGTGGGGTGGGGATTCTCTCCATGATGTTGCTGTCGGTCAAAGAGCGCCGGTCCGAGATCGGGCTCAGGGTTTCGGTCGGGGCCCGCCGGCAGGACATCGCGGTGCAGTTCGTGGCCGAGGCCCTGCTGCTGGCGGTGGCCGGCGGGCTGTTGGGACTCTGGCTCGGCCTGGGAGTCGCGGGGATCGTCTCTGCAGTGACCACCTGGGAGTCTCAGATCTCCCAGCGAACGCTGGCCGTGGCCATCGGGTCGGTGCTCGGTATTGGACTCGGCTTCGGGGCATACCCAGCTTGGCGTGCCGCGGCGCTCAATCCGATCGAGGCGCTTCAGGCGGAGTAATGGATCCGAGGGCTCTTCTGCGGTCTCGCAGCCACCTTCGTTATCTTGAGAGCGATGAGTCGCCTGCGTCGTTCACGATTCGCCGGTCTCCTCCTCGCCTTGATCATGGGCCTGGCGGTCATTGCGCCCGAGGCGAGCCACACCCAGGCGCATCGGCACGGGGCAGAAGCCGAGCCTCATGGCGTCGGACCTGCCCCGGCCGGGCAGGCCCAGCTGGAGCCGGCTCTGGATGTCGATGGGGATCATCCCCATGTCGATCTGGTCGCTACTCCGCCAGGCAAGCCGCTGGTGTTTCTTGCCGCCGCCCGGTCGGTAGTCATCTGCCTCACAACCCAGCCCGAAACCAGGCGCTGCTGTGCCATCATCGTCTCCGACGATGCGGCGCGACCCGGCTGGGAGCACGGCCCCCCACCTCCATCCCGCGCACCGCCCAGCTGCTGACAACGCCGCCGGCTTGCTGACCAGGGGCTGACGGTAGGTGTTGTCCGGCCCGGCCGCGCCCGTCGCGACCGGGCCCGTGGTTAACGCCGGGCACCACACCGGCGCGGACACCTCGACGCAATGGGGCTACGCATGCGCATCTCCCTGTACGCCGCGGGCGCACTCTGGCTGGCCGCGGGTCCGGTCGCCGCCCAATCCTCCGCCCGGCCGGCGGTTCCACTTACGCTGGCCCAAGCCCGGGCGATGGCCCGCCAGAGCAGCCCGGACGTGACCGCAGCCCGGGCAGCCGTCGCGGCGGCTGTGGGACGCGAGGAGCAGGCGGGCGGGTTCTCCAATCCGGCGCTGGTCTACGGGCGGGAACAGACCTCCGGTGAAAACGAGACTACCTCGCAGGACGTGGTGAGCCTGAATCAACCGCTGGACATCTTCGGACAGCGAAGCGCCCGACGCCAGGCAGCCGCCCGGCAACGCAATGCCGCCGAAGCGCGTCTCGCCGGTGCCCTTGCCAGAGTGGACTACGACGTGACCCGGAGCTACGCCGCCGCGTCTGCGACACGCCGGCGGGCAGAGCTGGCACAGGCGGTTGCGGATGCCTTCATCGGGGCTGAGCGGGTGGCCCGGACCCGGCTGGCCGAAGGGGACATTTCGGGGTATGAGCACCGCCGGCTGCGGCTCGAGGCAGCTCGTTACGCGTCCCTCAGGCTCGAGGCCGCGGTGGCGCGGGACAGCGCGCTGGGGATTCTGGCCTCCCTCATCGGGTGGACCGACTCATTGGCCGCGGGCGACCGGTTGACCCTGTCCGACACTCTGCCGCCGGCAGCCCTGGCCTACCCGATCGACTCGCTGGTAGCCCGCGCTCTGGCCGGCCGGGCGGAGCTGCGGGCCGCGGAGCTCGAGATCGGCGTGGGAGAAGCCGAGGCGCGGTTGGCTGGGGCCGAGCGGATCCCGATTCCGGTGATCAGCGGGGGCTACAAGAGCGAGCGCCTAACAACCGGGGCCAGGCTCGGCGGTTTCATCGCTGGTCTGAGCCTGGCGCTGCCGCTCTGGGACCGGCGGGGCGGCGCGGTCGCGGCCGCCCGGGCCGAGACCGCCCGCCGAACAGCGGAGGCAGAGAGCCTTCGCCAACGGTCAATCCGGGAGGTCCGGACCGCGTACCAGTCGCACCAGGCGCTGGCGAGCGAACTGGCACTGCTCCAGTCGCACCTCGGCGACGAGGCCGCGACCGCGCGCCGGGCGGCCGAGACCGCCTACGCGGAGGGAGAAATCTCGCTGCTCGAATGGCTGGACTCGGTGCGCGCCTACCAGGAAGCCGAGTCCCTTTATGTCACGTTATGGTCGGAGTACGTCACCCGTCGCGCCGCGCTCGAGCGTCTCACCGGCCTCACGCTCTTCTGAGGATTCCATGCAACCCGCGTATCCAGGCATTCCGCTGACTTTCGCGATCGGCCTTGCGGGGCTGATCCTCGCCTGCGGCCAAAACGACACGGTACCGGAGTCCGCAGCATCCGAACCGGCCGGTGGAGCCATCACTTTGTGGACCGACTCGACCGAACTGTTCATGGAGCACCCGGCCCTGATCGTGGACCGGCCGGACAAGTTCGCCGTGCATCTCACCGATCTCACCGACTTCGCGCCCCTGCGTTCCGGCCGGATCACGCTGCGGTTCGATCCGAGAGGGGGTGGCGAGCCCCTGGTCGTCAGCCAGAACGCGCCGAGAGCGCCCGGGATCTACGGCCCGTCGCCTGAGTTCACCCGGCCCGGCGTCTACGATCTCACCATCGTGGTGGAGAGCCCCCAGGCGCGCGATACCCTTCGCATCCCGGCGTTGCGGGTATACGCCACCGTGGACGAGGCACCCCGGGAAACCGGGGAAGCCCCGGGCGGGATCGGGTTTCTCAAGGAACAGCAGTGGAAGACGGCCGGCTTCGCGACCGCCTTCGCGACGACCGACAGCGTCACCGAGACGATCCAGACCACCGCAGCGATCGTCCCCGCGGCGGGGCGGATGGCGCGGGTGGCCGCTCCGGTGGCGGGGCTGATCGAGGCAAGCGGGGTAGAGGATGCACCGGTGCCGGGGCAGCGAGTGGCACAAGGGCAGTCGCTTGCCGTGCTGAGCCCGGCGTTAGGCGAGGCCGGCAGCACGCTGTCACGGGCGTGGGCCGAGCTTCGTGAGGCCGAGGACGAGCACGCGCGTGCCAAACGGCTGGTGGAGGCCGAAGCGGCGCCGGCGCGCCGGCTGCATGAAGCACAAATTCGCCTCACGGCTGCGCGCGACGCGCTCACCGGAGTACAGGGGAGCGGGTCGGCGCGACCGGATGGCCGGTTGCTGCTCCGGGCGCCGATTGCGGGGACGATCGCGACCCGCACGCTGACGCCGGGCAGCCGGGTCGAGGCCGGGACGGAGCTGTTCACCATCGTCGATGCCTCGGTCGTCTGGCTGCAGGTGAATATGCCCGCCGCCGAAGCACTCGAGGTCAGCCGGCGGTCCGGAGCCTCGTTCCGGGTAGCGGGCGGCGAACGGGTCTACAGCACCAGCCGAATGGTGTCGGCCGGCTCGATAGTGGACTCGATTTCTCGCACGGTACCGATGCTCTACCAGATCGAGAATCGCGACGGCAGCCTCAAGATCGGGATGTACGCCCAGGTAGCGGTCGGAACCGGCCGACGGAAGGTGGGGGTGGTCATCCCCGGGTCGGCCGTGCTGTCGGAAGACGGCCGCTCGGTCGCATACGTCCAGGTCGAGGGCGAGCGGTTCGAGAAACGGGAGCTGGTGTTGGGTGCGGTGGGTGGCCACGCGACGCTGGTGCTGTCGGGGATCCGGGCCGGCGAGCGAGTGGTCACCGGGGCCGCGTACCAGGTCCGGCTCGCCTCCCTCTCCACTGCCGTACCGGCGCAGGGGCACGAACACTAAGGGAGAAGCGATGCTCAATCATCTGATCGCCTGGTCGCTCAGAAACCGGACTCTGGTGCTGGCGGCGGCGGCGCTGCTCCTGGTCGCAGGCGGCTGGACCGCGGCCCGCATGCCGGTGGATGTGTTTCCCGATCTCACGGCACCGACCGTCACGGTGCTCACTGAGGCGCACGGCATGGCGCCGGAAGAGGCCGAAGCTCTGGTGAGCTTCCCCATCGAGGCCGGCGTCAACGGGGCGACCGGAGTGCGGCGGGTCAGGTCGTCCACCGCCCAGGGCATCTCCGTGGTGTGGGTCGAGTTCGACTGGGGCGTGGACATCTTCCGTGCCCGACAGATCGTGAGCGAGAAGCTGCAGACGGTGGCGGCGGGGTTCCCGGACGGAATCGCGGCGCCGGTATTGGCGCCGATATCCTCGGTGATGGGCGAGATCATGATGATCGGGCTGACCGGTCCTTCCTCTCCCCAGGACCTGCGTACCGTGGCCGACTGGACCATCCGGCGCCGCCTGCTCGCCGTCCACGGAGTGGCGCAGGTGGTCCCGATTGGTGGCGAAGTGAAGCAGTACCAGGTCCTGGCGGACCCGGCGCGGATGCTCGCCACGGGGGTCAGCCTCGAACAGGTGCTCGCTGCCGCCGCCGGGGCCAACCGGAATGCCTCTGGCGGCGTGTACATGGACCGGGGACAGGAATTCGTGATACGCGGCATTGGCCGGGTGCGCAGCGCGGAGGACATTGGACTCACCGTCGTGGCCCTGAAGGCCGGTGTCCCGGTGGTGTTGAGCCAGGTCAGCGATATCGTGGTGGGGCCGGCGCCCAAGTACGGCGATGGATCGGTCAACGCGGAGCCCGGGGTGGTCCTGGCGGTGCAGAAACAGCCGGGGGCCAACACCCTCGACCTCACCCGGCGGATCGAGCAGGAGCTGGCCGACATCCAGCGGACGCTGCCTGAGGGGATGACGATCCGCGCGGAGCTGTTCCGCCAGGCCAGCTTCATCGCGGTAGCCATCGAGAACGTGCTGGAGGCGCTTCGGGATGGCGCGCTGCTGGTGGTGGTGATCCTGTTTCTGTTTCTGGGAAACCTCCGAGCCACGGCGATTTCGGTGCTCGCGATTCCGCTCTCCCTCGTGGTGGCGATCTTCGGTATGAAGCTGCTCGGTATCACCATCAATACCATGACCCTGGGCGGAATGGCCATCGCCATCGGGGCGCTGGTGGACGACGCGATCATCGACGTGGAGAATGTGTTCCGCCGGCTCAAGGAGAACCATCATCTCCCGGGTGTGGAGCGTCGTCCGGCGCTGGCGGTGATCTACGAGGCATCGCGGGAGATCCGGGCTTCGATCGTCAACGCCACCTTGATCATCATCGTGGTGTTTCTCCCGCTCTTCTTCCTGGGGGGCGTGGAGGGCCGGCTGCTCCGCCCGCTCGGCTTCGCCTACGTGGTGGCGATCCTGGCGTCCCTCCTGGTGGCGGTGACGGTGACGCCGGTGCTCTGCTCCTATCTCCTGCCGGAGGCGAAAGCGGTGCGGGAGGAACGGGAGAGCGCGCTGGTCCGCTGGCTCAAGCGGCGCTATGCCCGCACCCTCGAGGTGGTCCTGGCCCATCCCGGCCGGGTGGTGTCCGCCGCGGTCCTGGTCCTGGTCGCTGCGGTCGTCAGCCTGCCGCTGCTGGGGTCATCGTTTCTGCCCGAGTTCAACGAAGGGGCCCTGACCGTCTCGGTCGTCACGGTGCCGGGTACCTCGCTGGAGGAGGCCAACGCCATCGGACGCCGGGTGGAGCAGATCCTGCTCGCGAATCCGGCGGTAGTGAATACCGATCGGCGGCAGGGCCGGGCCGAGCTGGACGAACACGCCCAGGGGGTGAACGCGGCGGAGATCGATGTCACGCTGCGCGCGGCGGTCGACAAGGAAACGGTCTTCGAAGACCTCCGGCGAGAGTTCTCCGCCATCCCGGGCACCAACGTGACCATCGGCCAGCCCATCGGCCATCGCATCGACCACATGCTGTCGGGGACCCGTGCCAATATCGCGGTCAAGATCTTCGGCCCCGACCTGTACCAACTGCGCCAGGTCGGGGCCCGGGTGCGGGAGGCGATGCAGGATGTTCCCGGGGTGGCGGACCTGCAATTGGAGCAGCAGGCAGACGTACCCCAGCTTCAGATCCGGGCCAATCGGAGGGCGTTGGCGCAATACGGCATGACGGTAGGCGGACTGGCCGACGCCATCGGGGTGGCGTTCAATGGTGAGGTGGTGTCCCAGGTGCTGGAGGAGGGAAAGAGCTACGACCTGGTGGTGCGCCTCCTGCCGGCACTCCGGTCCAACGCCGGACGGATCGAAACCGTGATGTTCGACACGCCGACAGGTCAGAAGGTCCCGCTGGCGGAGCTGGCGGCGGTCACCGTGGAGCGAGGACCGAATACGATCTCTCGCGAGAACGTGCAACGGAAGATCGTCGTCCAGGCCAACGTGGCCGGACGGGACCTGGGGAGCACCGTGGCGGACATCCAGCGGGCGGTGGCTGACCGGGTGACCCTGCCCATCGGCTATCATCTGGTGTATGGGGGGCAGTTTGAGAGCCAGGCGGAGGCTACCCGGGTGCTGGGCGCGCTGTCGTTGTTGTCGATCGTAGCGATCTTCCTGATCCTGTTCGCGGAGTTCCGTTCTGGGCGAACCGCGACGCTGGTCATGGCGAATCTGCCGCTCGCCCTGATAGGCGGGGTGGCGGCCGTGCTGCTCACCGGGCGGGTGGTGAGTATCGCGTCGCTGGTGGGATTCGTGACGCTGTTCGGGATTGCCACCCGGAACGGGATCCTGCTGGTGGCGCACTACCGGCAGCTCCAGAGCGAAGGGGTCGGCTTCCGTGAGACGGTGGTGCGCGGCTCGCTCGAACGACTCTCACCGATCCTCATGACCGCGCTCACGGCCGGCCTGGCCCTCATTCCCCTGGCCCTGGGTGGAGGCGAACCGGGGAACGAGCTGCAGACGCCGATGGCCGTGGTAATCCTGGGCGGGTTGCTCTCGGCGACCGCGCTCAACATGGTGGTGCTGCCGGCGCTCTACTGGCAGGTCGAGCGGCCGCGATAGGTCGGCCGTCGGCGACCACCGGTGCAACCAACCAATCTTGCCTCATTAGCGTCCCATGTATTACTGACCGTTTCTCCGGAGAGGCCGATGGGCGTCGATCGTCTTGTTGCCCTCGTGGGATTGCTGCTGCCTGTGACCCGCTCCGTAGCGCAGTCGCAGGACCTTACCGTACGGCTGGAGGCCTATTTCGCCCAACGCCCCGAAGGGCCGTTCTCCGGCGTCGTGCTGGTTGCTCGCGGGGGTCGCGTCGTGTTCGAGCGGGGATATGGCTTTGCTGATGCCGATCTCGGGGTTCGAAATACTCCCCAGCTTCGATTCGGTATCGGCTCCCTCACCAAGCCGATCACGGCAACCACCGTCATGCGATTGGCGGAGCGTGGCGCCCTTCGCCTGACGGATTCGATCTGTTCCTATCTGCCGCGCTGCCCTGACGCGTGGCACCTGGTGACGATCAGCCATCTGTTGTCTCACACGAGTGGGATCCCGGACCTGTTTGGTGAGCTGCCGGCGGCGGCGGTCGATTCCACCCGCTACGTCATCGATGCGGCGATCGGCCGTCATATCGGGGATTCGCTTCGTTCGCGGCCCGGCGAACGGTACGCCTACAGTAACTTCAACTACTTCCTCCTCGGCTACGCGCTCGAGATCATTGGCCGGGCCCCCTGGGAGACCCTGCTTCGACGGGAGGTGTTCCAGCCGGCAGGAATGCAGGCGACAGCCTATGACGACGTGTGGCGAATCATGCCCAGGCGGGCGCGCGGGTATGTCCGTGTGGGCGGAGAGCTGCGGCACATCGAGTATCACGACCACTCAGCCTATGCCGCGGGCGGACTCCTTTCGACTGCGCGCGATCTGCTTGGCTTCGACGTTGCCCTCTCGGCTGGACGCCTGGTGCACGACTCCACCTATCGCCTGATGACGACACCTGTTTTGGGCGACTATGGGCTGGGGTGGCAGATTGTCACGGTGTTTGGACGTCGCCTGGTCAATCACACCGGCGGCGCCAATGGCTTTGCCAGTCATCTGGCGCACTTCGAGGACGGCACTACCATCGTCCTCTTGAGCAACGTGGAGGGTGCCGCCGCGGCGAAGGCGACGTCGTGCGATGTCGCGGCGGTTGTTTTCGGGCT
>DASWKS010000513.1:0-4689 GCA_036396495.1 Gemmatimonadales bacterium | reverse complement strand
CGCCTAACGTGCCGGTGCCGGACGCGAGCGACGCGGCCACCGAGATCCCGGCGGTCGACACCGGGTTGCCGCTCTGGTCCGCCACCTGAATCTCGGGCTGGGGCGCGAGCGGTGTCCCACTCTGGGCCGAGGCCGGCGGTTGGACCGCTACCCGGACCTGGGCCGCGGCGCCGGCCCCGAGCACGATCGGCGCCGAGGTCACCGAGGCCACTCCCGGCGCCGAGAAGACCAGCCGGAACGCTCCCGCGGTGCCGGTAATGGTCAGACCGGAGAACGAGGCTACCCCCGCGCCATCGGTGTTGACCGACAGCGCGCCGCTCAGAACGCCCCCGGTTCCGCTGAGCGCGACCGAAACGATCACGCCGCCCTGTGGGACCGGCGTGCCGGCGCCGTCCACGATCCGAACCACCGGCTGCTGCGACAACAGGGCACCGTTGGTGGCGTTGGTCGGTGGCTGTGTCACGATCGACAGCGCCGACGAGGAGAGCAGGATGTCGCTCGAGACTGCCGGCGTGAACCCCGTAGCCGTAAACCGAAGCTGGTAAGTGCCGGCCGCGCCGGAGATGACCAGGCCGGTGAAGGTCGCTGTACCGCTCGGATTGGTGGTCGCGGTCGTGGTGCCGCTCAGCGTGGCCCCGGCTCCCACCATGACCGCGGTGATCTGCACGCCCGCCTGGCCCACCGGATTGCCGTGGTCGTCCTGGACCTGCACCACCGGCGGCTGAGTCAGCGGGACCCCGCTCTGGGCCGAGCCCGGCGGCTGGGTGGTGATGCCCAACGCCGTCGCGGGGCCGGCGGTGATGGAGAAGGGACTGCTGATCGCGGGACTGAGCGATCCCGAGGTGGCGCGCAGGGTGTACCCCGTCCCCGCTTTGTTGAGCACCAGGTTGGCGAAGGTCGCGATCCCGGCGACCGCGGTGACCGTCAGCGGTCCGGTCAGGGTGGCGTTGCCCGGGTTGTCCGACAGCTCCAGCGTCACCTGGTTGGTGGCTCCGGTCACCGTGCCGCCGATCTCATCCTGCACCGCCACCCGGACCGGTCCGAAGGCCTGGCCGGCCGTCGCGTTCGACGGCTGGGTCGTGAATCCCAGCCGAGCCGCGGGACGGGCCGCCACCGTAATGGTCGAGGTCCCTTCCTTGCCTTCGGATCGGGCCCGGACCACCGTCTGGCCCACCGCCACGGCCACCACCGCGCCGGTGGTGGAGACGCTGGCAATGGCCGGGTTGTCGCTCAGGAAGGTGGCGGGGCGATCGGTCAGCACGTCGCCGTCCGCGCCCCGCATGGTGACCACCAGCTGCACCGAGTGGCCCACCAGAAGTTCCGCCGTCGGGGGTTGCAGCTCGATCGTGGCCACCGGCTTGGGCGAGACATTCACCGGCACGCTCGCGGTGATCTGGTCCACCCGCGCGGTGATGTTGGCCTGGCCCAGCGCCACCGCCGTCACCAGTCCGGTCCCGGACACGGTCGCGATCCGCTCATCCGAGGTGTACCAGGTGACCTGGCGGCCCGGAACCGAAATGCCGCTGTTGGTCTTGGGGATCGCGGTGAGTTGCTGGGTACCACCGACCACCAGGCCGGCACCGGGGGGCTGGATATCGATCTGGGCGACGACCAGCACTTCACCGGCCCCGGTGCCGTCGCTGGCACAGGCGCCGAGCGCGATGACGCCGAGCAGCCGAAGCCGGGCTGAAATCATGCGGTAGGGTTAAAGACCAATGCTCAGGCCCAGCCGCGCCAGAACATACCCGGCGCGCCGCTTGGCCCCACCTGCAACGTCGTATCGGGTGCTGAAATACTGTGATCCGATGTCCATGGCCACCCGCCGGCTGAGCCGGAGGAGAATTCCACCGCCGCCGCCCAATGCGACGTCGATTTCCTGCTCCACGCAGTCCGCCGCGGGACTGCACACCAGCTGTCCGACCCCGGCCCGGCCGGCCACATAAAGGGCCGCGAGCGTGCTCGCCAGCAGCACGTAGCGCGGCTCGAGAAAGCCAACCGACACCGCCGCCGAAAAGTCGCCAGTCTCGAACCGGTACACCGTCGATCGCTGATAGCCTGCTCCCAGGGAGAACCGGGAGAAGGTGTACCGGACCTGCGCTTCCCACCCGAGGCGGGCTTCATTCTGGAAGTCAGTCTCTGCGGCGGTTGGGAACACCACGGCGCCGGATCCCTGAATCGACCACCGTTGCAGGGACTGGGCCGCCGACGACTCGGCCCACCCAACCAGTGCCAAACCCGCCACAAGCAGGGATCGGAACACGGGACCCTCTCTACTGTCAGGGGAAGTTTTCGAGCAGTCGCACGCCGGAGAATGCCCAGCGCGACCCTTCGTGCCGGGCGGAGGCCCAGAAGCGCACGGCCTTGCGGCGGTCGACCCCAAAATCGCCTCGCCAGCGGAACTGCAACGTAAAGCTGGTGCCGCCGGAAGTCTCGGTCACTGCCACCGTTTCCATCCCCGCCAGGCTGGCGCCGGGCCAGGTTTCCTTCAGAAAACCCACGAATCGTGCCTTCCGGCGGGCGCCTTCCGCCTGGTCCGGCACGTACATTCTCTCGACCACTCCCGCCTGGCGGGTCCGGATTGCCTCGACCAGGCGGTCGATTCCCGCTCGGAGTTCGACCGACGCCCCGGTCCGCAGCGTCTCGGGGTTGGTGGCCGGCCGGACAGCCGCTGTATCCGAGGGTGGCACAACCGGTACTGGTGGAGGTGCTGGTGGCGGCGGCGGCGGTGGTAACGGCAGCGGTAGCACGACCGGTGGCGCCGCTGGGGCGCGCGTCGTCTCGCGGACCACCGGAGGAGGAGGCTGGGCCGCAACCACCACCCGCCGGGTGGTATCGGGTCGGTTCCGGGGTGGGGTGGGCGTCACGCGCGATGGGGGAGGCTCTTGGGCCACCTGCCGGCGAGGGGTCCCGGGCGGGGGGCGCGGAGGTGTCCGAGGATCCGTCTCCGGGGGCTGTTCCAGCCCCAGCCGCAGGGTATCGTCGGGACGGCGCGCCACAGTCGTGTCGCGTCCGCTCTGCACTTCTCGGGGGAGAGAACCGGTGGCTTCCAAGTCCGGCGTCATCAAAACAAAGGAGGGCCGGGCGGCATCTTCCCGGCTCAGCAGGGCGAACCAGCCGGTGCCGGCCACCCCCACACCACTTGCGATCGCCAGCAGACCCAGCAGGGTGCGCTTCTTCCGGTCGAACAGCTCCGACCGTTCCTCCTCGATGTACTGCAGGTGATAGTTGAACCGGACTTCGGGTCCCGCCGCGGCCTCCGGGTGCCCTTCGCCTCCCGTGGGAATGAGCCACATGGGAGGGCTCAGGCGCAGATGCCGCTCCTTGTGGCGGGTTCGGAGCAGCATCGCAAAGGCGACCACGGCTACCAGCAGGCCGATCCCGCCCAGGGTGCCGGCCACCGGCAACAACGGCAGGCGGGCGGCCGAACGATCCGACTCGTCCAGCAGCAGCACGCCGTCGCTCAGCAATTCCGGCGAGAGCCGCGCCCGCACCTTGAAGGGGCCACCGCTGCTGGGTAGCTGGTCGGTCCGGATGAGCACGCCCACCCGGTCGCTGGCATCCACCAGCCGGTAGATCCCCTGGCCCGAGCGGGGTGAAAAGCCGCGCAGCTCCACCACCTCGCCTTCGAGCCGTATCTGGCGATCGCGATAGTCCTGCGGTGCTGATTTAACCCGGTTGATCTGCTCCTGGGCCCGCACCGGTGTTCCCGCGAGTGAGGTCGCGACGAACAGCAGCAGGCTTAGAGAGCGGGATCGCATCGGAGACGGGGTTTCGAGGTAAACCCAAAGCTAGCCCAACAGCACGTTATTTGGGTGGTAGGCCTCGGAGATTGCCACTATCGTGGATGAGCCGGCCCTAGCCCCGCTGGGCGCCGGCCAACGACCGGTCGAGCACCTCGAGCGCGTAATCGACGTCGTCAGCCGTGATGCAGAGCGGCGGCTTGATCCGGAGCACGTTGCCGTCGAGCCCGCCCCGGCCGAGCAGCAAGCCCAGCTCCTTGGCGGTCTCCAGCACGGCTGTGGTGGCGGCCCTCGCCGGAACCCGGGTGGCGCGGTCTTCGACCAGCTCCACGCCCACCATCAACCCCATCCCGCGGACATCGCCCACCAGGCGATGCCGGCTCATCAGCTCCTCGAGCCCGCGCTTGAGCCGGGCCCCTTGCCGGCGGGCATTCTCCTGCAACTGCTCCTCATCGATCACCTCCAGGACGGCCAGTCCCGCCGCGCAGGAGACTGGATTGCCGCCGAAGGTATTGAGGTGGAGCCGCTGCGTCAGGGCCTGAGCGATCTCCCGGCGGGTGGTAACCGCGGCCAACGGCAGGCCGTTGCCGATGCTCTTGGCCATGGTGACGATGTCGGGCACCACGCCCCAATGCTGGAAGCCCCAGAAGTGCTCGCCGGTGCGACCGAACCCGGTCTGCACTTCGTCCGCGATGCAGAGGCCCCCGTGCTCCCGGGCCACGGCGTAGGCTTCCCGCAGGTAATTGGGGGCGCCATACGTGACGCCGCCCACACCGCCGATCGGCTCCGCGATGAAGGCCGCGACCCGGCCGGGCGTGGAATAGCGGATCACGTCGCGCAGGTCCGCCACGCTCTTGCTGGCGATCTCCTCCGGCGTGCCGCTGAAGGGACTGCGGTACGGATCGGGGTGAATCGCATGATGCACCCGGCCGCCGTATTCCACGTTGTA
>DASWKS010000512.1:0-8062 GCA_036396495.1 Gemmatimonadales bacterium | reverse complement strand
AAAGAGCGCGACGACCGTCTTGCCGGTCCCGACATCTCCCATGAGCAGGCGATGCATCCGCTCCGGCGACGTCATGTCGCCGGTGATCTCCCGCAGCGCTTGTTTCTGGTCGTCGGTCAATTCCCAGGGCAAGGACTCGCGCAGGCGGGTGGTGAGGTCGCGCTTGACTTCGAAACGGATTCCTTGGCGCCCGGTCCGCGCCAGCAGCCGGGCCCGGCCTAGCATCAGCTGCAGGTCCATCAGCTCGTCGAACGCCAGACGACGCCGGCCCCGCTCCGCGTCTTCCAGGGCGACCGGGCGATGCACCGACCGGAGCGCTTCACCCACCGGAGCGAGCCCGAGTTCTTTCAGGACCCCCGGCGCCATAGCCTCCGGGGTCAGCGCCACCAGCTGGTCGAGATGCCGGTCGATCAACCCCCGGATCTGCTTGTGGGACAGGCCTTCGGTGGCGGGGTAGACCGGCAACACCTTTCCCTTCGCCACCAGGTCGCCATCGCTTTCGGGACCGGCTTCGGACAGCACGAGGTGCTCCCGGGGCTGCATTTGGCGCCCGTGGTAGTACCGCACCGGACCGGCGACCAGGACGACCTGCCCCAGCTCGATGGAGCGGTCGAGGAACGCCTGCCCCGGCCAGACACACTCGAGCAGCCCGCTCGCGTCTCGCAAAACCGCATGGAAGATCCTGAGCCCCCGCCGGGTGGGGAGCACGCCCTTATTGACCACTCGGCCTACGCAGGCGACATCGGCCCCGACTTCGGCCTTCGCCAACGGGGTAACCGAGGATGCATCGATGTAGCGGAAGGGGAGATGCCACAGCAGGTCCTGCGCGGTATGGATGCCCAGCCGGCCGAATGCCTCGGCCCGCCGTTCGCCGACCCCCTTCAGGAACTTGACCGGCGTATCCAATCTGAGCGTCGGCATCGGGCCCCGTTTATCCTCGCATGGAGAACAGCAGCCGCACATCCCACTGGCCCGGGTCGAGGAGCCGGCGGCCGTGGAGGGTCCAATCGGCCTGGCCCAAAGGCCGCACCAGGACACAGGGAAAGCCCCGTGCTCTCAATGTGGGCTCGGCCGGCTCGAACCCGGACTGGATGAGGGTCCGCCGACTGTCCTCATCCAGGGTTCCGGTCCAGGCCCCCAGCTCGGCAAACCCCGCGTGGGCGATGGCAACCTGAAGCAACTCATTCCGCACCGAGGCCGAGGACGCCTCCCAATCAACGATGTGGGTCCGGGAAGCCTGCGCGCTCTCCGACACGTAGCGGCGCAGCACCAGGTATCCCTCTAGGCGCTCGGCCGACTCGAAGACCAGAAACCGGTATTCGTGGAGCGGGTTCTGGAAGCGCCAGGCGAAGTAGGCCGCGTCCCGTACGTGCCGGATCCGACCGTCGTAATCGAGCCGCTGAATGAGCGCGGCCATCGCCTCGGGACGGGGCGTCCGCTCCACCGAGATCGTGCCCCCGGGCCGGGCTTCCAATCGGTGACCCGCCCGGTCCAGTCGCACGAAGGACCGTCGGCTGGTGACCCCGTCTCCCAGGAGCGGCGCCAGACGCCAGAACAGCTTCTGATGCTCGAGGTCCGCCCGGATTCGCCGCCGCCGACTCAGCCGAGCGACCGGTTCCATGGCCCCTGCGCTCTTCCAACCTGTCGCCAGCGAACTGAGGGCCGCGACCCGTCCGCTGCTCAGGCTGAAGACATGCTCGAATCCGCCAGCCGTGAGGTCGGCGAACACGGCCTGCATGATCAGGGCAGCGACCCCGGAGTTGCGATGCTCGGGGGCGACCACGAAGTCGTCGGGCGAGGGCACCAGCACCACCTCCGATGCGGTGCCAACCTGCCAGGCGGTGCCGACCGCCCCGCGCATTCCGACGATCCGTCCGCCGGACCGGGCCAGGTAGATGTGCGCTTCGGGGAAGTAGGGGTTGCGCTCATACTTCCACTCCAGATAGCGCCGGTTCAACCCGGAGTCGGGGCTCCACAAGTGGCGCTGGAGCTGCGCCACCTCGTCCTTGAGGTGAGGACCATACCCGACGATCTCATAGCTGGTCATTGGGCTCCGTCGCCGGCCTGGCTCGCCTTCCGCTGCTCCTGCCGGCGACGGGTGACATACTGTACGATGTCGGCCACCGTGTCCCATTCCCGCGGCAGGTCGAGGCTGGTTGGATCCAGGCGGCCCCCGGTCTTGGCTTCGATCCACAGCAGCAGTTCGAAGAGTCCCAGGGAATCGACCCGACCCGACTGGATGAGCGAGGTATCATCGCGCAGGTCGCCGTTCCGGTCGGCCCCCCATTTCGGAAGTTGGGCCATCAGCTCGTCACGCAGGGAAGCCACGCGGCCCCTTCATCGCAGTGCGGAAAGGTCGATCGGGGCGAGCGTCGAGCAGCGTTGCGCGACACTGACGCGGTTCACCTTACCCCGCGACGTGCGCGGGATCTCCTCGACCAGAAACCAGCGTTGCGGCATCTGATGCCGGGCCAGATGACGCGTCGCCCAGGCGAACAGCGCGCGGAGCGTTTCCTCGTCCTGGGTAAGGAGCACCACCGCGATGCCTACGTCTTCGCCCAGCAGGGTATCGGGATAGCCGAAACAGCAGACCTCGGCCGTGGCCGGAAACCGCTCGACCACTGCGTCGATGTCAGCGGGGTGGACCTTCATGCCGCCTTTGTTGATCTCCTCGCGCTCCCGCCCCCGCAGGTAGAGCCAACCGCGATCGTCTCTCAGCCCGATATCGCCGGTGGCAAACCAACCCATACTCACCACCTGGGCGGTGAGATCGTCCCGGTCCAGATACCCCCGCATCAGCGCGGGCGTATGGACCCATACCTGTCCCGGATCGCCCGGGGCGCACTCGCCATCGGGATCGAACAGAATCTCGGGGCTTCCGTTCCGGAGGATCCTCACGATCCCGCCCCAGGGCACGCCGACCAGGCCGTCCTCGGGGCTGAAGTCCGGCATCGTGGTCCCGGCGAGCCAGCTCCCCGTCTCGGTGATCCCGTAGGCGTTGAGGACCTGCCGGGTACCGGTCCAGTCTCGCACCCCTTCCCACAGCGCCGCGGAAAGCGGAGCCGAGCCGATGAAGACTCGCTGCAGAGTCCGGTCCCGGGGAGGCGGGGCGATGCGGAGGGCCAATCGCCAGACCGAGGGAACCGAAGACAGGAAGGTGATGCGGTGCTCGTCAACGATTGCCCCGAGGCGAGACAGGATGTCCGGCTTGAACGGCGGGAGGAGAAAAAGATCCTGACCCGAAAGCCAGGGAAACAGGCAGTTGCAAATGAGCCCGTGGCCGAAGTGGGTGGGCAGAAGGCAGAGCGTCCGCTGGAAGCTCTCGAGGCCGAGAGAGTGGCGCAGGCTCATCCACCGGGCGCGGAGCGACCGATGGGTGTGCACCACGCCCTTCGGCTGCCCGGTGGTTCCGGAGGTAAAGAGGACCAGGGCGTCCTGATCGAGCCGGAGATCGGTTGATCGACCGTTATCCGTCCCTGGCGCTGGAGCGGCGTCGAGATCAATGGCGGAGAGGTCCACCAGCTCGATGGCGAGGGTCGAGAGAGACGTCGCCAGCTCATTGTCCGGCGGGTGCTCCCAGAGCGAGAAACGGGGACGGGCCCACTGGGCCAGGGTCTCAATCTCGAAGGGTGTGAAGCGCGGGTCGACCGGTACGACACAGCCGCCCGCACTCCACAGGGCCAGGACTTCGATCAAAAACTCGGCGCTGTTTCCGAAATGAATGAAGACCCGGTCGCCGGAGTTCAAGCCGTTGGCGCGGTAGTATCCACGGCGGGCCACCAGCCGGCGCAGGATGTCGGACCGGCTCCACTCTTTCCCGGTGAGGGGCTCGACCAGCCGGCCCACCGCGAGATCGAGAAACATGCGACTCCTGGTTGCCGTTACTCGGCCAGCAGTTCCTCGGCGAATTTCCTGGGATCGAAGACCTCAAGATCTGCGGCTTTCTCGCCCCGTCCCAGAAAGCGGATTGGGAGGTCGAGCTCACGGCGGAGCGCCACCACGGCCCCGCCCCGGGCGGTTCCGTCCAGCTTGGTGACCACCAGGCCGGTCAGCGGGACCGCCTGGGTGAAGAGCTTGCCCTGCTGCACCGCGTTCTGGCCCACGGAACCGTCCAGGACCAGCAGGGTCTCATGGGGCCCGCCGGGCGCGCGCCGGGCGATGACCCGCGCCACCTTTCGCAGCTCCTCCATCAGCCCTTCCTGGGTATGGAGCCGCCCCGCGGTGTCGACGATCACCCAGTCGATACCGCGGGCCTGGGCCGCCTCGACAGCGTCGAAGGCGACGGCCGCCGGATCGCCACCGGGCGCGCCTGCGACGCAGGGGATGCCTAACCGGCCGGCCCAGATGTTGAGCTGCTGGATGGCCCCGGCCCGATAGGTATCGCCCGCCGCGAGCAACACCTGCTCACCCTGCTTCAGCAGCCGGCGGGCCAGCTTGGCAATGGTCGTGGTCTTTCCAACCCCATTGACGCCCACCACCAGGATCACGGTGGGCGGCGTCCCGGAACGGGCCAGCGCGCCCGGATCTTGGGGCCCTTGCAGCAACAGGGTCAGTCGAGCGCTCATGGCCCGCTTCAGATCGGCCTCGGTCTTGAGCTTGCCACCCCGGATCTCGCCGTCGACCCAGTCGGTGAGCTCGGCCGTCGCCGGGAGCCCGAAGTCGGACTCGAGCATCACCCGTTCCAGCGCCTCGACGTCGTCGGCATTGAGCCCCCGCACCAGCGCGCCCACGTCGGTGAGCGCCAGGCGCTTGAGCTTGCCCCAGAATCCCAGCTTCTTGGCTGCGGTGACGCGGTCCATGGGCGGAAACTAATGAATGCAGAATGCAGAGTGCAGAATGCAGAATTCAGAGGGGACGCACGCGTCTCGTCATGTCGATCACAACCAGGCCCTCAAGCCAGCCGAGTTGGATCTCTCGGTTTCGCTCGGGTTGATCGCTTGAGTGACCCATCTGCAGCCTGCACTCTGCATTCTGCATTCTGCATTCATCTCAACCCCATCCGCCGCCGCATCACCCATTCCCCGCAGAGCGCCACGACTGCCACCAGAAACAACCACCACCGTTCTCGGATCCCCTGCCGGCGCTCGGCCGGCTCGGCGGCGGCCTCCGCGTCGGCCAGTACCGGGGCGCGCGGAAACCACTCTTCGGAATAGTCCTCCACCGCCACCATACCGCGCCCCCCTCCATCGAGGCGATAGCTATAGACCGCCGGCGGGAGCCGGACCGCGGCTCGGCCGGCACCGTCAAAGCGAAGGGTGTCCGCCAACTCCTGCGCCGTGTCGATCCGCCGCAGCCGAATCGGCACCGGTTCCGGGGGTCCGCTGCCGCTCCAGAAAAACACCACCGGGAGCCCGTTCGGCACCACGTCATGCACCGGCCGAGCTCGGCCTCGGGCGGTATCCTCCACCGCCACCAGCCAATCGACCAGGGACGCCATCAGCGCCCGATAGGCCTGCTCGCTGGAGCCGCCCCGGAAGGCCCAGCGCCACAGGCCTTGAGCCCCGATCGTGACCCGGCGGCTCCCCCGCCGGGATGACCCGATGATGGCGGGACGAAGCGCTCCCCGGCGGCCCGCCTGGACCGAGGCGCCGATCCAGTCACCGATGTCGGGGGTGAGGGGCAACAGCAAGGTGGACGGGGCGAAGGAATCCACCGGCATCCCGGCCAGCCCCGCGGCGGGCGGTCCCTCACCGGCTGTGAGATACCAGTCGCCTGGCAGCGCCTCGTCCGTTTCAGCCGGTGAGGGCCACGCGAGGACCGCGCGCCCCCGCGCCGCGGTCGCCAGTTCACCCGGGCCGCGCACGATCGCCAGATCGGCCAGGCCGATGGCCTGTCGCACCTGGCCGGCGTCCACCGACCCAAGGTCCGACATCCGGCGCCATTGTCCCCGGATCAACTCCACGTATCCTTCGACCGGGAGGTCGGTCACGTCGAGCAGGGTGCGATACAGAAACCGGCTGTCCCAGTCACCCGGGGAAGCCGCCAGGACCACGCCGGGGGTGGGCGCCACGTTCACCAGGTGGATCCGACGGTCATCGCGCCGTTCCGGGTCGAGCGAATCCTTGAGCCCGATCCGCAGCGCGTGATCGCCCTCGCCCAGCGTTCGGGCCGGCACCGGCACCTCGATGCTGCGGCGGCCGTTTTCGATCTCCACCGGCAGCGCGGCGACGTTGCGTTCGCCGGCGCGGACGGTCACGCTGGTCTTGATGCTGGCAGGCAAGCCCGCCGCCCGGAGCTCGATCCGGAGCCGGAGGGTGTCACGCTGAGTGAGACGGGCCTGGCCTCGGACCGATTCGAGAGCCACCGCGCGATCGGCGGCGCGCGGGAACACCCGCACGTTCACCCCCCGCAGCAGGGGGATCGTCGCCTGCGAATCGTCCACCTCGCCATCGGTCATCACGATCACGGCTCGGCCGCTGGCCCGGGTGGCCGCCAGGGCCGGACCCAGGTGCGAGCGGCCCGCGGCGGGAATGGAATCGAGGGCCCGGTCGGGATCGCCGAACAGCCGCACTTCACCCGCGGCCCGGGCCGCCGCGAGCGCGTCGCTCCATCGCCCGCCGGCGGCGGTCATGCTGAGCGAGCCGTCCAGCAGGACCAGGGGCCGCGTCTGGTCGGGCGGCACGGGACACCCGGGATTGACGAGTAACAGGCCCAGCGAAAGCCACGCGATGACTCTGAACCCCGCCGGCAAGGCCGCGCGGGAACCGAGCCGTTCCAGCAGGAGGTAGCTGGCGGCAGCGAGCGCAACTGCAATGAAGCTGATCAACGCGATGGACATCGCGCTAATCTAACCGTCAAGTTCCTGGTTCCGTGGTTCCCGGTTCCCGGTGCGGTGCTGGGTGCGGTGCAACGTGCCGGGGTGCGAAGTGCACCTCAGCACAGGCGCGGCACTCGGCACCGCACGCTGCACCGTACCGGGAACCTGGAACCCGGAACCAGGAACGTTTGGTTTGGTTTGGTTGGTTAGTCGGCTACTCGAATCGGTTGGGGCGAAGGCAGCACCAGCAGCCGGGCGTACTCCTCCCGGAGTCGGTCGAACTCACCCCGGGCGGCCTTGGCCACCGGCGGTCCGGCCGGCATCTGAACCCGCCGAGGATCCCGCGGAGCGCCGTTCACCCGGAACTCATAGTGCAGATGCGGGGCGGTAGAGAGGCCGGTAGAGCCGACGTAGCCGATGACCTGGCCCTGGGTCACCCGCTTGCCGGGTGAGATTCCCCGGGCCGCACCCCGCAGATGGGCGTAGCGGGTACTGACCCCGTTGCGATGCCGGATCTCAACCATGATGCCGTATCCGCCCGACCGTCCAGCGCTCAGGATGGTACCGTCGCCCGCCGCCATCACCGGCGTTCCGGAGTTGGCCGCGTAATCCACGCCGGCATGCGCCCGATACCGGCGCAACACCGGATGAAAGCGGGCCCGGCTGAAGGTCGAGCTGATCCGCCGGAACTCTACCGGAGCGGCCAGGAAAGCACGCCGGAGCGAGCGGCCGCTGGGGTCATAGAACGAGTCCGGTCCTCCCTGAGCGAACCGCAGCGCGGTCTGGGCGTTGCCGGAGAGCTCCAGAGTCGCCGCCAGGATCCGCCGGTAACGCACGTCACCGTCGGGAGACACCCGCCGCTCCACCACCGCGGCGAACCGGTCGCCCGGTTGCAGATCACGGCTGAAATCGACGCTCCAGGCATACACGTCGGCCAAGTCCCACGCCAGCTTCATGCGATCGCCGCCGTCGAGCACGTCGTCGGCGACCCCGGCATCCAGCCCATCGTAGAGGGTCGAACCGATGATCCCGCCCACCACGACCCGGTCCACGGTCCAGGGGATTTCTTGTCGCTCGACGTTCCAGTTCCCCGCCGCGTGCCACATCCGGAACCGTTCCTCGGGACTGGTGCGGACCTGGACCTCGGACGGCTGGATGGCGTGAGTGGACCGCTTGAAATTGAAGATCAGGCCGGGCTGGAGCCGGCGAGGGTCGAAGCCGATGCGGGCCAGGTCCGACAGATCGAGCGAACCCAGTCCCTGGCGGGCGAACAGTTGGCCCACGGTTTCGCCCCGCCTCAGCGTA
>DASWKS010000511.1:0-2170 GCA_036396495.1 Gemmatimonadales bacterium | reverse complement strand
GTTCCCGATGCCCTTGAGCTACGCCAACCGGCTCCGGACGGTACCGGGGGTCGAAGGCGTGACCTGGGCCCAGTGGTTCGGGGGAAAGTACGGAGACGGGAAGCGGTTCTTCGCCCAGTTCGCGGTCGATGCCGAGTCGTACCTCGAGCTCTATCCCGAGATCTCGCTGCCGGAGGATCAGAAGCAGGCCTTTCTGCGGGAGCGGGGCTCGGCCATCATCGGGAAGCGGCTGGTGGACGTCTTCGGCTGGCGGCTGGGCCAGGATATCACGATCCAGGGCACCATCTGGCCGGGCGACTGGGTCTTCACCATCCGGGGCATCTACACCCCGACCGATCGCGTCCTCAACGATGACATGATGCTCTTCCGGCACGACTACCTGGAGGAGCGGATCGGGCGCCCGGGGATCGCCGGCTGGTACGTGCTCCGCATCGATGACCCGAACAACGCGGCCCAGATCGCCAAGACCATCGACGACCAGTTCCGTAACTCGCCGGCGCCGACCAAGACCGGAACCGAACAGGCCTTCAACGCCAGCTTCGCCACCATGTGGGGCAACGTGCAGCTCCTCATGGGGACCATCGGGCTCGCCGTGGTATTCGCCATCCTGATGGTGAGCGCCAATGCCATGATGATGAGCGCGCGGGAACGGACCGGTGAAGTGGCGGTGCTCAAAACCATCGGCTTTTCGGACCGGACGCTTTTTGCGCTGGTGATGGCCGAGGCGGGGATCCTGGCCATCGCGGGGGCGGTGCTGGGCCTGGGCGGGGCCAAGCTTCTCTACCGGGCCACCAACTTCAACGCCGCCGGATTCCTCCCCGGATTCGACGTAAGCACCGGGACCCTGGTCAAGGGCGCCGCGGTGGCCATCACACTCATGCTCGCCAGCGGGCTGGCGCCCGCGCTCCGGGCGGCGCGGCTGCCGGTGGTCCAGGCCCTCAGGCGGGTTGAATGAAGATCCCGATTCTCTATAACGTGCGGAGCGTGATGCAGCGCCCGCTGTCGACGGTGTTGACGGCGGTCGGCGTCGGCCTGGTGGTGGCCGTCTTCATCGGGATGCTGGCGCTGGCCAATGGATTCCGGACGGCGCTGATCCGGACCGGCTCGCCCCAGAACGCCATGGTGCTCAGGCGCGGGGCCGATTCCGAGCTCTCCAGCGGGCTCGACCGCCAGAGCGTCAGCATCATCAACGCGTCACCCCACATCGCGGCCGGGCCGGACGGCCGGCCGATGGTGAGTGCCGAGGTGTATTCCCTGATCCCCCTGCCCCGCCCGGGCGACACCAACTCGGTGGCCAACGTGGTGATCCGAGGCGTGAGCGAGCGGGCCTGGCAGGTGCGAAGCAACCTGACGATCCTGTCTGGCCGCCTCCCTGCCACCGGGCGCTCCGAGATCTGCGTGGGGCAGAAGACCGTCGGCCGCTTCGCGAACACTCAGGTTGGTGACGTGCTGCGGTTCGTCAATCGCGATTGGAGCGTGGTCTGCCACTTCAGCGCCGGCGGTTCCTCCTTCGAATCCGAAATCTGGGGAGTGAACGAGCAGATCATGCCGGTGCTCCGGGGGGAGGTCTTCCAGACCGTGACCTTCCGGCTGGCGGATCCGGCCACCTTCGAGGAGGCCAAGCGGGCGCTAGAGGCCGACCGGCGCATCACGGTCGATGTGTACCGGGAAGCCGACTTCTATGCCCAGCAGTCGCAACTGCTGGGACGGATCCTCGAGATCCTGGCGCTTCTCATCACCAGTATCATGGCCATCGGCGCGGTGTTCGGCGCCGTCAATACGATGTATGCGGCGATCGGCGCCCGCCGCTCTGAGATTGCCGTGCTGCTCACGCTCGGGTTCAAGCCCCGCAGCGTGCTGGCCAGTTTTCTGGTGGAGTCGGCCATCATCGCCGCGGTCGGCGGGGTCATCGGCTGCCTCCTGGCGCTGCCCATCAACGGCGTGGTCGCCAGTACCACCAACTGGGCCAGTTTCAGCGACATCGCCTTCAGCTTCCGGGTGACGCCCGGCCTGCTGTTGTCGGGGCTGGTCTTCGCGGTCGTCATGGGGGTGGTCGGCGGGTTCTTCCCGGCCCGGCGCGCCTCCCGAATGCCGGTGGTGCAGGCGCTCCGCTAGCTATCTTTCTCATTCCTCGGGGCGGTAGCTCAGCTGGGAGAGCACCTGGTTTGCA
>DASWKS010000510.1:0-15069 GCA_036396495.1 Gemmatimonadales bacterium | reverse complement strand
CCTGCTCCCTGCTCCCTGCTTCCTGCTGCCTGCTTCCTGCTCCCTGCTCCCTGCTTCCTGCTTCCTGCTTCCTGCTCCCTGCTCCCTGCTTCCTGCTCCCTGCTCCCTGCTTCCTGCTTCCTGCTCCCTGCTCCCTGCTTCCTGCTTCCTGTTCAGATAGGGAGGTTCATTTTCCGGAGCAGTTCCCGGAATCTCGGATCCTGCCGGATCGGATCATACAGCGGGAGCGGTTTGACGCCCGGGGGATTGGGCGCCTTCTCCTGGAAGGTCCGTTCCAGTACCGCCACCGCCTGGTCCACGTTGCCCACGGAGGCGTGCACCGACGCCTGGATCTCGGCCGGCCACTGCTCGACCACGTCACGGGCGCGGGCCAGCGTCCGCCTGGCTTCGGGCCGGAAGGCCGGATCGACGGCTCCCCGAATCCAAGCTCGGGCCAGCGCGGTGGTGTCGCCCAGTCGAGCCATTTGACGAACGGCGGAGGCATAATCCCGCTCCGCGATGTGGGCCCACACCAGACCGAAGTTGGCATAGCCCAGGCCGGGATCGATCTCCAGCACCCGCCGGTATTGCGCGATGGCCTCGTCGTATCGCCGCGCACCTAACAGGGCGATGGCCCGGGCATGGCTCACGATCCCCGATACCGGATCGAGCAGCGCGCCCCGATCCGCCTCGACGATGGCATCATCGAAGCGCCCCGTTACCGTCAACAGCTCGGAATACCACTGCCGGGCGGTCGCGTAGTTGGGGTCGGCCGCGATGGCCCGCCGGAAATAGCTCTCCGCCTCTTCCCAGTCCCACTCCGAGTAGAAGATGATCTCGCCCAGGGAGGCCAACGCCTCCACCTGGGTGCTGTCCAGCGCCAGGGCGCGATTGGCGGCTTCGCGGGCCCGGGTCCAGGCGATGTCGCGCGGCAGCGAGGTGACGCCGTATTGGCTGAACAGGATGTAACTGTCGGCCAGCCCCGCATACGCCCGGGCAAACAACGGGTCCAGCTTGAGCGCGCGGTTGAAATGGTCGACCGCTCGTTCCAGGCCCTTCCCGGTCCGCTGCTGCCAGTAGAAGCGAGCCAGCACGTATTCGCGGTAGGCGTCTACGCTGCCGGTCGCCGCCGTGCCGAGGGTCCGCCGATCGGACGACCCGAGCCGGATCGGAAGCGCTTCAGCCACCCGTTGGGCCATCCGCGCCTGCAACGCGAACACGTCGGACACCACCCCCTCGAGTGCGTCGCTCCATACCTGCGCCCCATCGAGCACCCGGACCAGGCTGGGGGTCACGCGGACCCGCCGGGTTCCCCCGGTCTCGCTCCAACGCACCTGTCCCTCGAGCACGTATTCCACGCCCAGCTCGCGGCCGATCTGCTGGACCGTCTTGCCGCTGTTGCGATACCCCAGCGTGTTGTTGCGGGCGATCACCGCCAGATCGCTGAGCCGGGCCAAGCGGATCGTCATCTCGTCGGTGAGCCCCTCGGCGAACAGGGCGCTGTCTTCCAGGCCAACGCTCACCAGCGGCAGGACCGCCAGCCGGGCGGGCGATCCGGGGGAGGCGGCCGGTCCGCCACCGAATTGGCGCCCGGCCAGGACCGCCAGGATCAGCAGCAGTAGCACCCCGACCACCGCGGCCAGGCGGCGCACCAGCGGCCGGCGGCGCCAGTTTCGGGTGCCGGCGGCGGAGATCCTGACCCGCGCCGTGGTTCCGGTGGTGCGGAGGTCATCCAGTATGGCGGCAAAATCACTGGCGCTTCCCAGCCGGTCGGCCGGGGACTTCGACAGCGCTTCCTGCAGGACCAGGTCGACGGCCTCGGGAACACCAGGGCGGCCGCTTCGCACCGGTGGCACCGGATCGAGTGCGTGCCGGCCCAGGATCTCCTGAGGTGTGGTTCCGTGAAACGGAGGATGCCCGACCAGCATTTCGTATAGCACGCAGGCCAGGCTGTACACGTCGCTGCGGCCGTCGATCACCGGATTCCCGGCCGCCTGCTCCGGGCTCATGTACATCGGGGTGCCGATCACCAGCCCGGTCTTGGTGAGGGAATCGACCCCGGCGGCCGACTGCATCACCCGGGCGATGCCGAAGTCGGTCACCACCGCTTCGCCGCCGGAGAGCATGATGTTCTCCGGCTTGATGTCGCGGTGCACCAGCCCGCGGGCGTGGGCGGCGGCCAGCGCGGCGGCCACGTCCCGCGCCAGCCGGAGGGATTCCCCGAGCGGCAGCTGGTGCTCCCGGTCGAGCCGCTGCCGCAGCGACTCACCTTCGATGTACGGCATGGTGTAGTAGCGCAGACCCAGGGCGGTACCCGAATCCAGCAACGGCACGATGTGGGGATGATTGAGGGAGGCCGCCACTTCGATTTCACGCTGGAACCGGTCGGCAGCCAGATCGAGTCCCAGGTCGGGGTTCACCACTTTGACCGCGATCCGGCGCTGATGCCGCCGATCGAGCACCAGGTAGACAGTGGACATGCCGCCCCGGCCCAGCTCCCGCTCGACGAGGAACCCCTCGCCCAGAGCAGCCTGGAGGCGCTCGAGCAGCTGATTGGTCACCGAAGCATCACCATGGGGGAATGCCCAAAGTATACTCTCTCGCATGGCCCGCCCAATCGCCCAAGCTCCCTTCCGGTCGTGGTCGACCGCTCGAGTCCGGGCAGCGGTCGAGCAGATTCGCCGCGCTGCACCGGAGCCCGATCGGATCACGGCCTCCGCCTGGCTCCTGCTCCGCGATGATCTGCGGTCCTCGGTCGCCGCCCGGATCCGGGAATACCTGCCGCCGACCGCTGACCCCTCGACCGAACCGGCGTGGGCCATCGAGCACCTCGTATCCCAATGGACCGACTCCGTTTCCCAATTCCTGAATCACCTGGCAGAGGATACGATGCTGCTCCAGGATGCCTTCGGTCCCCGGTTTGAGGGCGGACCGGTGACAGGTATTCGGACCGGCCTCTCCGATCCTCATGCCGGAGGTCACACCGTCATTGCCTGGAAAACGGCCCAGGGCGAGTTCTACTTCAAACCCCGCGACGCTGGAGTGGAGGTCCGGTTCATGGCTCTGCTGAAACAGCTCGGCGGGCTGGATCCCGAGCTTGGCTGGCGGATGCCCCGCCTGGTCAGCTCCGGGGGCCATGCCTGGATGACCGGGGTGATTCCCCAGTCGGGCCCGCGCCGGTTGACGTCCCGCCTGGGCCGTCGTCTCGGAATGCTGCTGGGATTGCTTGACGGGCTGCAGGCGGCCGACTGCCACGCCGAGAATCTGCTGGTCCGGGGGGAGCGGCCTTTCCTGGTCGACCTCGAGACCTTGTGCCACCCGACCCTTCCCTGGGAACCGCCCCGGTCCCGCGATCCCGGTGATCCGGCCTCGCTGCTTCGGGTCGGCTTGCTGCCTGCTCCCCGGAGAAGCGATGACGGCCGCTGGAGAGATCAGGGCGGTGTGACTTCCGCTGGGATTGCGCTGGAACGGCTGGCCCCATCGATCGAGCAGGGTTTCGTGACAATGTACCGCCGCTTCGCCCGCAACGGTGAATGGCGTGACGTGATCGACCAGTTTCATGAAGCTGTGTCGGGACACCGGACTCGGGTCCTGCTTCGCGCAACGGAGCGTTACCGCGCTGCGCTCCGGACCAGCGGGGCTCTCACCCTGGCCCCTCGCCCGGAACGGGAGTGGGCACTCCAGCAGGCGCTGGGCCGCCGCGCCGATGGCGGCGCCTCACCGGTGCCGGAGTCGATCCGATCAGCAGAGACTCGGGCCCTGGCCGCCCTGGAGATTCCCCGATTTACGGCCGATCCCACCGGGACGGCGGTTCACGGTCCGGCCGGGGAACGGTTCGCCGGACTCTGCCGGGCCTCGGGGATCGAGCGGTCTCGCGTGCGATTGGGGTGCCACAGCGAATCCGATCTCGAGCGCCGCCGAGCGGTCATCCGGACCGCACTGGGGTTGGGTCAGTTGCTGGCCGCGATGGAGCAGCCGGCAGCCGATAGAGAAGCCTGATATACAGCAGATCGAAGAGGAACACGGTCGCCGCCAGATACCAGAGGAAGTCCGGGTTCACCGGCAGCAGGTGACGGGGCGGAAGACTGGTCCAGGCCACCTCGCCCACCGGGTGGTACTGCACGTTGTAGAGCGGGGGCGGATTCCCCAGATGGGCCAGGTAATTCCCCAGCGACACCAGCCCGGTCCCGAGGCATTTGGTCCACGCGGCCCCCACCGAGAGCGCATCCCGGGTGTGCCGGCCCGGCAGGAAGAACACGAACAGCACACTCATCACCAGGTTGATGGCATAGGCGCTGATCAGACCGTCGGAGTCCGGCATGATCTGGGCGGTAACGAACTGCCGCCGGAAGAGCAGGTGACCTATGAAGGCGAGCACCAGCGTGACGGCCACGATGGGATAGAAGAAACGCCGGATCAGGGAATGAGTCTGCACCGCCTTGCCATAGCGGACCAGCTGAATGACGATCACCAAGTCCAGCGCCAGCCAGGCCCCGTGCAGCACCCGGGCCGCGACGGCGCCCGGCGGGTAGAGGACTCCGTAGATCAGCTCCCAGGTGAAATTGAGCGCGATGGCGGTGAGCGGGATGCCATACTCCCGACTCCGGAAACCCGCCCGGATGATGAGCACGTAGGTGACGACCCAGAGGACGTCGCCTAACAAACCCGCCACTTCGCCGGCCTCCGGCAGGCGGCCCGCCAAGAGCCCGAGCACGCCCGCGGCCGAGCCACGGGGCGTTTCCGAGAGACCAGCGACCAGCATGAGCCGGGCGGTCAGGACGTCAACAGTCCTCCCTCACAGGAATCGGCCTGGCCGAATGACTTGCCGACCTGCTTGAGGGCGCCATAATCGACCCGGCGAAGCGCGCTGACCATCTCGGGCGTGGGCGTGACGCCCGCGCTTTTCAGGGTCCCTTCGGGATCCCGGGCAACGCCTTCCCGGAACTTTCGATCCGAAACCATCCGCGATACCAGCTGCTCGAACGTCATCGCGCTACCTCCGGTGCGGGTCCACCTGCAGGAAATGCCTCATCCAGCTTCGACAGCGTCGCCAGCCCGGGTCGCCACGACGCTTCCCACTGCTCGATCAGCTCGGCGCGCCGGTCGAGAAACCCGAGGAACTCGGGGCACTCGAGCCGGAGCACGGCATCTCGCATCGCGGCCCGCCATTGCTGCATCCGCTGGAGGGCCCACGAAACGCCCTCGGAAAGAAACCAGGCCACCGCCCCGTCCCGGGTCCGGCCCCGCGCCAGTGCCTCGGTGAGCAATCGGGTGGGACGGCGCGCCTTGAGGTCGCGGAGCCAGTCGAAGAGATCGTCCAGCATTTGCTCGTGACAGGCGAGCAGCTCGCACACCCTGAGCCAGGCGGGGAGCCGATCCCCCCGGCCGGCCCGGAGCAGGACCGCGCCGACCGGAATGGTCGCCGCGGCCACCTTGGGCGCGGCGATGGTCTGGAACGCCTCATCATCCAGCGGCTGATCACCCAGCCTGGCTTCGCGATACACCGCTTCCGCCCCGGCCTGCCACGCGCTGCGGAAATGAATCCAGAAGTCGTGGGCCGGAGGGAAGTAGGTCTGGTAGGGCTGCTGAAAGGTGGAAAACAAGATGCCACCGGCGGCCAGCAGCGCCCGATTGCTCCCGTGCGCATCCACCGCGTTATCGACCAGGCGGATGAAGTAGTACCCGGCGACGGTCGAGCGGGCTAACGCCCGTTGAAACTCGAGATCCCGGGCTCCTCGCACCGATGGCTCGATCCACCAGGGCAATTGGAGCATCGGATAGCGCCAGTCCGCGATAAACAGCGCGGCCGGCTCCTCCCCGTCGGCCAGGCGGATGGCCCATTGCCGAACCGCTGCTCCCAGAGCATTGGCCCCGTGGCCGGCGGTGTCCAGCACCTCGTCGACCGCGTTGCGGATCAGGCGCTCAAGGGCGCCATCGACCGCGGCAGCTGGCACCACTTGAGATCCACCGGGTAAGAGTGAGGGGGGCTAACATGCTTCCTCCCCTACCCGACCGCAAGAGCACGAAAAACGGAGCAGGGAGAAGGGAGCAGGGAGCGGGGAGCAGGGAGCGGGGTCATCCTGCTTCCTGCTCCCTGCTTCCTGCTCCCTGCTTCCTGCTCCCTGCTCCCTGCTCCCTGCTCCCTGCTCCCTGCTCCCTGCCCTAGAGTTTCGTCAGTCGGTAAATGAGGATAGCGACTCGTTTCGCCTGGATCGGCAGGGTCCGGAGGTCGGCGGTCTCATGGACCGAATGGCCTCCGCTTCCCTTGAGACCGACCCCGTCGATCGCCATGTCGACCAGGCCGGCGGTGAAGGACACATCGGCTGCGCCGGCATTGGCCGGGTTCACCGGGCTCACCGGGCCGGCGCCGAGGTCACGACTCACCTGGTCCAGCAGCTGCAGCAGCCGGCGATTACCCTCGGTCGGTGTCATGGGGGGATAGGTATCCTCGAACTCGATGGCGGCGTCGGATAACGGGTAGTGGCGCCCCACGATGGCGCGCATCCGCTGCTTCGCCCGATCCCGCTGTTCGATGGTGAGGCTTCGAAGATCGCCGGTCACCACGGCCTGATCCGCGATGACGTTGCTCTTGCCGAACACGCGCCCCCGCTCCCCGGTCTTCTCGAGCGTGACGTCGGATCCGCCCGCGATGAGGCCGGGATTGAAGGTGAGGTTCGCTTCACCCGCGAGCGAGTCACGGAAGGCGGCCAGGATCCGCGCCGCCTCGAAGATGGCGCCGCTACCGACCTCCTGGCTGAAGATCAGGGAAGAGTGTCCCGGCCTCCCCTTGGTGGTGAGGGTCCATCCGGTCCATCCCCGCCGCCCGATGACCGCGTGGCGAGGATCGCCATCGCCGTCCTCGAACCCGATGGCGATATCGGCCCAGCGCGCCGCCTCAAGCAGCGCGGCCCGGCCCTTGGAGAGCGGAGTGCCGGTTTCCTCCTCATCCCCCGTGAGGACGACGGAGACCTGGAACCCGGCGAGCAGCCCGGCCTGCTTGAGGGCACCGAGGGCCAGCAACATGATCACGTTGCCGCCCTTCATGTCGATGACACCGGGTCCCTGGGCGGTCGAATCTCGGAGCCGCTGATACTTCCGGAACGGCGAGTCGGGCTCGAAGACCGTGTCCAGATGGCCGATGAAGAGCAGCTTGGGACCGGTCCCGCTGCCGCGCCACTCCGCCACGAGGTGCCCCGCCCGACCCCACGCCCGCCCGTCCAGCCAGCGGGTTCGGAATCCCAGCCGGCCGAATTCGGTCTGGAACAGCCGGCCGACGGCCCTGACGCCGGCGAGATTGAAGGTTCCACTGTTGAGATTGACCGCTCGTTCCAGCAGCCGGCCCGACTGGGCTACGCCGGCGTCGACCGCGGCGGTGATACGTCGCTCGGCGGCCGACAATTCCTGAGCCACTGCCAGGCGAGGGAGCCACAGCGTGGCCAGCAGCAGGGGCAGAGTGCGCATGCGACGAGTATTGCTCCCGGCGGTGGCAGGCCGCAAGCACTGTCACAAACCTCGGCCGTTCGGCGTCCCTGGCGTTATGCATCGGACATCCAGGCTTGGTCGCCTGGCCGCCCTGGCTCTGGCGGCCCTCACGGCCTGCTCCGACCCGGTCGATGTCACCGACCCGATCGTGGTCGAATTCGACCTGACCCTCGACCAGTTGAGCGCCTGGGCCATCGGGTCCTCGGACTATCTCGCGAGCCAGGAGGCCGCTGTCGAATTCCAAGCCGAGAAACGGGCGCTGCCCGACAACCTGGGCGGCGGACCCGCCTTCTATCATGCGGGCACCAATATCAGCGATGATCTCTGGATGTACTTCGCGCGGCAGGTGCAGGCCTTCCAGCCGGGGGCAACCTACCGGCTGGGATTCCAGGTGCACTTCGCCACCAACCAGCATTCGGGATGCACCGTCGGGACCGGACCGTCAGTCTGGATCAAGGCGGGCGCCTCGACCGAGCAGCCGGCCCGCCTGCTCAGCGGCGACGGCAGCTGGCGAATGAACGTCGACAAAGGCGAGCAGTCCCAGGTGGGGAGCGCGGCGGTCCTGCTGGGAGACATCCGAAACGGCCTGCCCGGCTGCCCATCGCCGCCTCAATACCAGGCCAACGTGGCCGGTGATCCGACCGAGACCATCGCGGTCACCGCCAATGACTCAGGCGCGATCTGGCTTTTCTTCGGCACCGAATCCGGGTTCGAATCCCGCCACGAGATCTACTTCACCCGGTTCACGGTTCAAGCCACGCTTCAGGATTAAGGACTAAGGACTAAGGACTCAGGTCTAAGTAGTTCTTAGTCCTAAGCACTAAGTCCTTAGTCCTGTGGTGGGACGTCCTTAGTCCTGGGTTTAGTTCATTCGAGGAACGAACATGATGTGCGCCTTGGGCGTGCCAGGGAACATGAGCCACGGCTGTCCCGGAGCCGGCGTCGCCGGCAGGCCGGTCGACTCCTCGGTGGCGAACGGGATGTAGATCACGTAGAGCGGCCGGCCGCCCTTCACTTCGTTAGCGGTCGAGTCCCAGCTTCCCGGCGGTCCGCTCAGAGACCAGAGCGCAGCCGGTCCGGCCGGGATTTTGAGCGTCCCCTGTTTGATCTCCCGGAACCGCACGCTGTCGACCTGCTCGCCCGTGATCCCGCTGGCTCGCAGCGCCCGCCCCCGGGCCATGAATGGCTCCATCGACTGATGGTAGCAGGCGACGTGGAACGCCGGCACGTCGGGATCATCGGCCAGGCAGATCACGCCGTTAGTGCCTTTGCGCAGCTCCACCAGTGTCTTGGAATCGCGATACCCCAGCACGGTCGCGGCGGGGCGCAGGCGTTCGGGAAGGGGCAGCACCGCAGCGGCGATCTGGGTGTCGGGAGCCTGAGCCGGAAGAGCCGGAACGGCCACCACCCATCCGGCGGGTAACAGAGAGAGAAGCCACATGGCGCGAACCACGGCAACCCCAGGTAACGGATGGTGGAAGGTACGGCTAAGACGGCATCTGCTCCAGCCAGGCCAGCCGGCGGAGCATCACCCGCCGATACCACACCGCCCAGAGCAGAAACAGGACCCCGACGGACAATGAGGGCGCCAGCGCCAGGGTCTCCCGCGCCGTCCACACTGGAGTCTCGCCCCCGGCACGGAGCACCAACCACCCGGCGGTCAGCAACAGCTGGGTCGTCACCACCGTCACGACGAAGCGGACCGAGCGGAGCCCGCGCCGGCACCGAAGCTTCGAGACCGCCACGAAGGCTTCGGTCGTCCGGGCCAGCGGGCGCCAGGTGCCTCTGCGGTTCCAGAGCGCGAACCCCCAGACCAGGACGACATACACCAGCGCCGCGATCAGCAGGAGGGTGCCGTTCGGCTCGGGCAGGCGCCGGCGGGCCGAGACGGTAGCCGCCACCGCGGTGAGGGACAGCAGTGCTTCGACCGCCACCAGCAACCCCATCAGCAGACGGCGCCGCCCCTCTCGCCGGAGCAACCGCTCCACCGAGAGTCGGGGCGGCAACACTTCGGCCTGCCATCGGGCCGCGAGGCCGGCCCATTCCGGATCGGCGACGGGATTCATCCGGATGGGTGCTCCTCTTCCAACAGGATCCGAAGCTGGCGACGGGCCCGGGTCAGTCGGGCGGCGACCGCATTCTCCCCCGCGCCCAGCACCTCGCCCACCTCTCGCAAGGACAACCCTTCGAGGGTCAAGACCACCGCCACGCGATAGGACTCGGGCAACCGGCGGATCGCCGCGGCCAGGCGCTCGTACCGCTCCCGGCGGGCCACCTCCTCTTCGACGTTGGCGCGATGGTCCGGCACCTGCTCGGCTTCGGCGAGCTCGACCGCGCTTTCCCGGCGCTGCCACCGATGGCTCAGTCCCCGATTGTGGGCGATCCGGAACACAAAGGTTCGCTCGGAGCTGTCGCCTCGAAAAGCCGGCAGGGCCCGCCAGATCGCGAGCGCGATCTCCTGCACCAGGTCCTCCCGTTCGTCCCGGTCCCACTCGTACACCGCGGCCAGCCGCGCGACCGCGGGCCCGTGCTCGGCCAGGAGCCGGGCGAACCAGTCTTCCGGCCGCTCTGTTCTTGCTGCTGGCCCGCTCATCGGCTCCCGGCCATTTGTGAGGTAGTCCCGAATCGGGCCGAAACCTGACACCAAAAGCCCCCCGTCGCGATCCTGTCATGAAATCGCCGGGGCCGGGACTGTCACTGTCGGTCGGTCGGTCGGTCGGTCAGTCAGTCGGTCAGTCGGTCCACCATTCCGTCCGACGGTCCAACTGACCGACTGACCGACTGTACCGACCTGTTTTCCCGGAGAAGCGCATGCGACTGATCTCGGTGCTGGTGTCGGTATTTCTGGCCGCGGTGGAGATGGTCATCGGCCAGCAGCCGGTCGTACTGAGCGGGGTGACGGTGATCGATGGGACCGGCGCTCCCCCGCTCCCTGACGCGGTGGTCGTGATCAGCCAGGGCCGAATCACGGCGGTGGGACGCCGTGGACAGATATCCGTTCCGGGGAATGCGGCTGTCCAGGAGCTCCCGGGCCGATACCTGCTGCCCGGGTTCATCGACATGCATGCCCACGTCGCGTTCGGGCCCGTGACCGTCGGGAAGAACCCGGGCGAGCCGCCGCTCAGCTTCAAGTACGATGAGGCAGCCTCGCTCCAGATGCTGCGCGCTCTTCTGGCGTACGGAGTCACCACCATCCGCAACCCGGCCGGGCCCACGGCCGAGGCGGTGGCATTACGGGATCGGGTGGGTCGGGGCGAAGTCCCCGGGCCCCGGACCTTTGCCGCCGGCGAGGTCATCGATTTCATGACCACACCGGGCCTGGGCGTGGGGGCCGCCACCGACTCCGCCGTCAGGGTCGCGGTTCGGGCCCAGGCGAAGGCGGGCGTGGATTACATCAAGCTCTACGCCGGGTTGGCGCCGGCGCTGCTTGCCGCCGGGGTCGACGAGGCACACCGGCACGGCCTCAAGGCGATCGCTCACCCCTTGTTCACCAGCTGGACCGAGGCCGCCCGATCGGGGATCGACGGCATCGTACATATCGTTCCGGGGAATCCCAGGCTCCTCCCACCGGGGCGCCGGCCCGCGTATCTCAAGAGCATTACCGGCACCCAGTTCATGTACACCTGGTTCGAGTATGTGGACTTCGCCGCGCCCGAGATCGACACCATGATCACGGCCCTGACCACCCGAAACATCCCGATCGATCCGACGCTGGTGACCTTCGAAGCGATGTTTCGCGGCAATGACACGCTCATCACCCGAAGCCCCGACCTGATCACCACGCCCGGCTCGCTGCTCAGGAACTGGCAGCAAGACTTCACGCTCAGCATGGGCTGGACCCAGGACGAGTTCCGGGCGGCCCAGTCGGCCTGGCCCACCGTCCTGGCATTCACCAAGCTGCTCTACGATCGGGGCGTGTTCTTGCTGGTCGGGACCGACACCCCCAATCCCTGGGCCGCGCCGGGAACCAGCTTCCATCGGGAGATGGAACTGCTGGTCAACGCCGGCATTCCACCGCTGGAAGTCCTCCGTCTCGCGACCCGGAACGGGGCCGAGGCCCTCGGCATCAGCAACGAGGTGGGCACGATCGCGGTCGGGAAGCGGGCCGACCTGGTCCTGCTGGAGACAGATCCGGTCGCTGACATCCGCAGCACGCGCAGGATCGTTTGGGTGATGCAGGGGGGACGGATCCTGCCTCGACCATAACTCACAAGGAGCAGGGAGCAGGGAGCAGGGAGCAGGGAGCAGGGAGCAGGGAGCGGGGAGCAGGGAGCGGGGAGCAGGGAGCGGGGAGCAGGAAACTCCTGCTTCCTGCTCCCTTCTTCCTGCTCCCTTCTTCCTGCTCCCTGCCTCCTGCTTCCTGCTTCCTGCTTCCTGCTCCCTGCCTCCTGCTTCCTGCTCCAGCGCTGAGGCCTTAGCCAACCGCGTCAACAGCAATCCACGAATTACACGGATTCACCGATTTTAATTGGAAAAACCAAAACCGAACCGCCGTTTGGCGTGAGTGGCCGGGACTTGAATGAAGATTACTGTAATCCGTGTAATCCGCGTCATCTGCGGATTGCCTTGGTTAGCTTGTCTTTGGGTTGGCCTCGCGGGGAGGAGACAAGGAACGTGGAAAAACTGATCCGGAGTCTGCACCACGTCACCGCCACGGTGAGCGACGCCCAGGAGGACCTCGACTTCTACGGCGACCTCCTGGGTCTTCGGCTGGTGAAGCGGACGGTGAATTTCGACAACCACCACGTCTTCCACTTCTACTATGGGGATGCGGTCGGCAATCCCGGCACCATCATGACCACCTTCCCCTACAAGGGGATGGGGGTGCCGGTTGGAAGCCGGGGCGCGGGACAGATCGGGCTCACGGCCTTCTCGGTCCCGGTTGACTCCCTGGATTTCTGGCGGACCCGGCTCAGGACCCACGCCATCGCGATCGCGGGCGAGGGATCCCGCTTCGGCGAAGAGTTCCTCGCCTTCCACGATCCGTCCGGCCTGGCGATCGAGCTGGTGGCCAATCCCTTGGACCAGCGAGACCCCTGGACCGGCGAAACCATCGGGGCAGCGGTCGCGATCCGCGGGGTGCACAGGGTCAGCATGGTACTCCGCTCGCCGGCCCAGTCGCTCCAGTTCATGACCGAGGTGCTGGGCTACGAGGTGGTGGGCGAAGCGGATTCCCGCACCCGGGTGGCGGTCAACGGCAACCTCCCCGGCCATATCATCGAGCTGCTCCACGTCCCTGATGCCCCGGCGGCGAGGAACGGTCTGGGCACGGTGCACCACGTGGCGATGGCCATCGCCGATGCCGGCGAGCAGCTTCGGGTCCGGCAGGAGCTGGTCCGGTTGGGCATCAACGTCACCGAAGTGCGGGACCGGCAGTATTTTCGCTCGATCTACTTTCGAGAGCCGGGCGGCGTGCTGTTCGAGATCGCCACGGTACCGCCCGGTTTTCTGGTGGATGAGGATCCGGCCCATCTCGGAAGCGGGCTCAAATTGCCCCCGTGGGAGGAACCGCACCGTCCGTCCATCGAGGCAGCGCTACCATCCATCAAGGTGAGATAGGAGAGGGCTCAAGTGGGAGTAAATGGAGAGTGCCCAATGGCGAATGCCCAAATCAGAAGGTCTTGCCCACTACCATCCCTCTGCTATGGGCATTGGGCACTGGGCATTCTGCATTCACTCCCCCCTGCCCCGTTGGCATAATGCTCCCTCACGCCGGCCAGCCCATTCTCACCGCGGGTCCTCCACCGGAGGCCAGCCGCGCCGCAATGATCATGCTCCACGGCCGCAATGCCGGTCCGCGGAACATCCTCGAGCTGGCCGGCCCCCTCCATCATCCTGACTTCTGCTACCTCGCTCCCGCGGCGGCATCCAACACCTGGTATCCCTACAGCTTCCTGGCGGAGATCCAGGAGAACGAGCCCGGGATTTCCTCGGGCTTGTACGTGGTGGATCAGCTGGTGCAGCGGCTGATGCAGGCTGGCATAGCCAAGCACCGGGTGTGGCTCCTGGGATTCTCGCAGGGAGCCTGCCTGGCATCGACCTACGCAGTGCGACACGCCGACCGCTTCGGTGGCGTCATCGTGCTCAGCGGTGGACTGATCGGTCCGCCCAGCACCAGCTGGGATTACCCCGGGGATTTCGCCGAGACCCCGGTATTCCTGGGATGCAGCGAGACCGATCCCCACATTCCCAAGGCACGGGTGGAGGAAAGCGCTGCGGTATTCACCCGGATGGGAGCCAGCGTGACCCAACGCCTCTATCCGCGGATGGGTCACCTGGTCAATGACGATGAAGTGGAATCGGTGCGAGGTTTGATGGCGGGAACATGAATGCAGGGTGCAGAACGCAGAGTGCAGAGTTCGGAGGGGCCGCCCCTCCTCACCCTGCACTTTTGCCTCGCCCGCCTGCCCGCCAGTCCGCCCGTCCGTCAGTCCGTCAGTCCGTCTATTGCCCGTGACTCTGCATCATCCGCCGCAGGGTGTTGCGATGAATGCCCAGGCGCCGAGCCGCCTCGCTCTGGTTGCCGCAGGTCTCGGCCAGGACCTGGTTGATGTAATCCCACGCGACATCTTCCAGCATCTTGCCGGCCTTGGCATAGTCTGCCAGAGCCAGGGGCTCGATCCGCTCGCTCGCCGGCATCGGAACGTTCTGCAGGTCGGCGGTGGCCAGAACGTGGCCGGTGCACTGGAGCAGAGAGCGCTCGATCACGTTCCGGAGCTCGCGCACGTTGCCGGGCCAGGAGTACTCGCTCAACCGCTGATACACACCTTCAGACAGACCCGTGAGCCGCCGGCCCAGCCGAGCGGCCAGCCGGTGCGCGAAGTAGTCGGTCAGGATCCGGATATCTCCGGCCCGCTCCCGGAGCGGCGAGAGATGAATGGTCACCACTGCCAGACGGTAGTAGAGATCGGTTCGGAATTCGCCCGAGGTTGCCGCCTGCGCCAGGTTCCCGCTGTTGGCCACGAGGACCCGGGCGCTATGGTGTATGCGGTCGGCACCGTCGGTCCGCTCCAGCCGGTTGGTAACGATCGCCTCCAGCAACTTCTCCTGCAGCGGTAAGGCCATCGACCCGATGTCGTCGATGAAGAGGGTGCCCATCGAAGCCAGCTCGAAGGCATTGAACAGCTCCCGCTCCAGGTTGGCTCGCGGAATCCAGGAGCAGTTCAGCGTGACCAGCGGGCCCGGACGGCGGCTTCGCTGATGGATCAGGTAGGCCACCAGCTCCTTGCCGGTCCCCGGCTCACCCAGGATCAACACCGGCGAATCGGCCCTGGCTACCTGGGCGATGGCCTTGGCCACTTCCAGCATCTCGGGGCTCTTGCCGACCAGGCGCATTTCCCGCCCGGCGGCCGCGAGAGAACTGGGCGACACCGCGTCGGCTCCGATCTCGTTGGCGACCATCCGCGCTGCCAGCGCCCTCAGGGCGGACGGAGCCATCGGCTTGGTGATGAAGTCTTCGGCTCCGGATTCGATGGCGTCGGCCGCCGTCTCCGAGTTGACCTGACCGCTCACGAGAACCACTGGCCCGGTATACCCATTGGATCGAATGGCGCGAAGGGTTTCCAGCCCTGTCATCCCGGGAAGGCGGACATCCAGCAGGACCCCGTC
>DASWKS010000509.1:0-3566 GCA_036396495.1 Gemmatimonadales bacterium | reverse complement strand
GATCGGTCGGGACCATGGCGCGGACTACGCGCTCAGCGGCAGCGTGCGCTGGGAGCGTCGTCCCGATGGCAGCAGTCGCATCCGGGTCACGCCCCGGCTGATCCGGGTCCAGGGTGAACAGGAGCTGCTGGGCCAGACCATCGACGCGGCCCTGGTGGACGTGTTCGACGTCCAGCGCAGCATCGCCGAACGAGTGACGGCAGCGCTCGGGCTCGCCCTCGCGCCACCGGCCCGAGCCCGCCTGGCCGCCGTCCCGACCCAGCGGATCGACGCCTGGGATCATTTCGTCCGCGGCAACTTCTATCTCGCCCAGCGCACGCCCGACGCGGTGACGCGAGCCATTCAGGACTATCAGGAAGCGGCCCGGCTCGATTCCGGATTCACCCGCGCGTTGGCCCGCCAGGCCTACGGATACACTCTGTTTCTGGACTGGGGCTGGCGGTTCGAGGGTCGATCCGATCAGGAGTTGCGGACCCTGGCGAGGGGCCTGACCGACCAGGCCCTCGGGGGCGATTCGACCTCGGCAGAGGCCTGGCTGTCCCTGGCCTACCTGCGCGTGGTGGAGGACCCGTTTCGAATGAAGGGGGCCACACCTGCCTTCGAGCGTTCGCTGGCGCTCGACTCGACCAACGCCGAAGCCTGGTACCAGTTCGGCCAGGCGTTGATGGCACTGGGACGGGACAGCGCCGCCGCGGCCGCATACCACCGCGCCCTCGCGCTCGAGCCGGAGCGCCCCATGACACTGGTGCCGCTCTCGGCCATCGCCCGTAACCAGGGCCGGCTGGCCGAGGCCCGCAAGTTCGCCGACAGCGCCGTGGGCCTGGTCGGCATGGCGAGTCCCTACGCCCGCGTGGTTCGGGGCAACCTGGTCTTGGCAGCCGGCGATCCCGCGGGAGCGATCCGGGACGCGGAGGTGGCGCTGGCGACCGACAGCAGCTACCCGGTGCCGGCCCGTTCGCTGCTGGTCAGGGCCTACGCCGCTCGGGGCGACACGGCTCGCGCGGTGAGCGAGCTGGAGCGCGCTCTCGGGTCCATCAATACCGCGGCGCCCTCATCCACCGACGCCAGGTTCCTGGCAGTCGCGCTGATCGCGCTGGGCCGGAGGAATGAAGCCGTGCAGCTCATCGAACGGGTCCGTCCTCGGGGCGGCTACCTGTGGTTCTATCTGACCGCCCACGACTTCGATCCACTGCGGACCGACCCTCGATTTCATACGGTGTTCAGCCAGGCGGACCCTCGACGCCCGGACGATCCGAGATAGTATGTTGCAGTTGCTCTCCCCCGACGTGAGGTCTCATATGACACGAATGATCGCGGCCGTCGCCCTCGCCCTGACGGTGCTTCCGAGCCCGGTGCCGGCCCAGCGGACCCAGACCGGATTCACGGTCGAACAGATCAAGTCCTACCCCTTCCCCAATGAGCTGACCGCTTCGCTCACCGGGTCGAAGCTCGCCTGGGCCTTCAATGAGCGGGGCCAGCGCAACATCTATGTGGCCGAAGGGCCCGACTTCACCGCCCGGCGACTCACCAGCTACACCCAGGACGACGGTCAGGAACTCACGTCCGTGACCATCTCGGCCGACGGCCGCTGGGTGGTCTATGTACGGGGAGGCGATCACGGCTCCAACTGGGACGACGCCGTGCCGGTGAACCCCACCTTCCAGCCCACGCCGCCCAAGGTGCAGATCTGGAGTGTCCCGTTCGGCGGGGGCGAGCCCAAGGCCATCGGGGAGGGGGATGGGCCGGTCATCTCGCCCCGAAGCGATGTCGTCGCCTTCACCAAAGGGGGCCAGATCTGGACCGCGCCGCTCGACGGCTCCGCTCCCGGCAAAGCGCTCTTTACCGCCCGGGGTTCCAACGGCGAGGTGGTCTGGTCGCCTGATGGTACCCGGCTGGCCTTCGTTTCCAATCGAAGCGATCACGCGTTGGTCGGGGTCTTCACCAACGGCGACACGCCCATCACCTGGATCGCGCCGTCGTTCACCCGTGACCGCTCGCCCCGCTGGTCACCCGATGGCGGCCGAGTGGTGTTCGTGCGCACCCCGGGCGGCGGTGGCGCTCCGGACTCCCTGCTGACTCGGCGGCATTCGGCTTGGTCGATCTGGGCCGCCGATGCCGCCAGCGGCAAGGCGACTCAGCTCTGGAAGGCTCCCGCCACGCTACGCGGCTCCATCCCGAACACCCATGGCGGCTTCAATCTCCATTGGGCCGCCGGTCGCATCGTGTTCCTGTCGTATATGGATGGGTGGCCCCATCTCTACTCCTTGGCGGAAACCGGTGGCGACCCGCTGTTGCTGACGCCCGGCAATTTCATGGCGGAGTACATCCGCTTGAGTCCCGACCGGAAATGGCTGGTCTTCGCGGGAAACACCGGGCGGGATCCGCTCGATCTCGACCGGCGTCACGTGGTCCGGGTGCCGGTCGACCGGGCCGCACCCGAGGTCATGACGCCGGGCGCCGGGTTGGAATGGACTCCCGTGGTCACGGGGGACGGATCGAATCTCGCCTTCATCGGCGCCACCACGCAGCGTCCCCCGTTGCCGGCGGTGATGCCCTTCCGCGGGGGCGCGGCCCGGACGCTGGCCGCCGATCGCATTCCAGCCGACTTCCCCACGACTCAGCTGGTGACCCCACGGCAGGTCACCTTCAAGGCGCCGGATGGCACCGTGGTGCACGGCCAACTCTTTGAAGCCCCCGGTGGTTCTTCGAAAAAACCGGCCGTCGTCTATGTGCACGGCGGACCCCCCCGGCAGATGCTCCTGGGCTGGCATTACTCCGACTACTACACCAACGCCTACGCCAGCAACCAATACCTCGCCAGCAAGGGCTTCGTGGTGCTCTCGGTGAATTACCGGCTGGGGATCGGGTATGGCTACGAGTTCCATCAGCCCGTCGCGGGCGGAACCGCGGGCGCGTCGGAGTACCAGGACGTCAAGGCCGCCGGCGAGTGGCTGGCGCAGCAGCCCCAGGTGAATGCCGCTCGCATCGGAGTGTATGGCGGATCCTACGGCGGCTATCTGGTGGCGATGGCCCTGGGACGGGATTCGAAGCTGTTTGCCGCCGGGGTCGACATCCACGGCGTGCACGACCGGACCGGCGGGCGGGGCCGGAGTCTGCTCACTCCCGACCGGTACGAGCTCGCGCCGGATGCCGAACGGGCGATGGAGGTGGCCTGGGAATCGTCTCCGGTCTCGTCGGTGGCGACCTGGACCTCACCGGTGCTGATCATCCACGGCGATGACGACCGCAACGTGCGATTCAGCCAGAGCACCGACCTGGTCCGGCGCCTGGAAGCGAAGGGCGTCCCGGTCGAGACGCTGGTGATCGTGGATGACACCCACCACTTCATGCGCCACGCCAACCTGGTCGCCGTCAACGCCGCCACCGCCGATTTCTTTCAACGGAAGCTGGCGGCCGGCACCGACGTCAGTACGAAACCGTAACCTCAGAAAGCAGGGAGCAGGGAGCAGGGAGCAGGGAGCACGGCGCGGGAGGCAGAGACCGGTCCAGGCTTCTCCCTTACCCATCACTCCTGCTCCCTGCTTCCTGCTTCCTGCATCCTGCTC
>DASWKS010000508.1:0-7042 GCA_036396495.1 Gemmatimonadales bacterium | reverse complement strand
GGCTGGCGTTGCAAACCACGCCAAGCAAGACCAGCGTGATCGGCGGCATTCTGCACCATCGGCGGAGAGAATGTTTCCTAGCGGCTTCCGTGGAGTAACCGCATGAACTCCGCGAGCGGCCGGGTGTTCGCGATGTCGGCCGGGGTGGCCCAGGCGCGCCGGGCCTGGTTCACTCCCCACCGCATGAACTCCAGTTCCTTGGTGCGGTGGGCATCGCTGCCCAGCGTCAGCTTGATTCCCTGGCTGATGGCAGCGCGGGCATGGAGGTCGGTCAGGTCCAGCCGGTCCGGCTGGGCGTTGATCTCCAGCATCACGCCGTGGTCCGCCGCGGTCCGATAGATCCGCTCCCAGTCGACCGCGACTGGCTGGCGCCGGCCGATCAGCCGGGCACTGGGGTGCCCGAAGATGTCCACGTTGGGGTGGGAGAGGCCCCGGCAGATCCGGTCGGTCTGGGCCTCCTGGGATAACGCCAGCCGCGAGTGGAGCGAGACTACCACCAGATCGAGCATCCGGAGCGTCTCATCGTCCATATCGAGCGACCCATCGGCCAGGATGTCGACCTCGGCGCCCGCCAGGACGGTCAGCTTCGGTGAGCCGGCGTTGAACTTGTCGATCCGTTTGCGCTGGCGGCGGAACCCGGCCTTGTCCAGTCCCTGCACCATGGCCAGCGCCGGGCTGTGGTCAGTGACCGCGTAGTACTCGTACCCCAGCTCGGCCGCGGCTTCGGCCATTACCTCGAGCGAGTCACGCCCGTCGCTGTCGGTGGAATGGCTCTGAAGATCCCCCCGGATCTGTTCCAGAGTCACCAAGTCCGGCAGTTGCCCGGCGGCCGCGGCCTCGATCTCGCCCCGGTTCTCCCGCAGCTCCGGTGCGATCCAGGGCAAACCGACCGCGGCGAAGACTTCTTCCTCGGTGGTGCCTGCGACCCGACGCCGGCCCCGGAAGACGCCGTATTCGTTGATCTTGAGACCGCGGTCCTGGGCGATACGGCGCACCGCGATGTTATGCGATTTGGAGCCGGTGAAGTAGTAGAGGCCGGCGCCGTAGCTCACCGGAGCCAGGACCCGCAGATCCACCTGCAGGCCGGCGCGCAGCCGAACGCTGGCCCGGGTCGGGCCACGGGCCAGCACTTCCCGCACCGCCGGGTACGAAATGAACCGTTCCACGATCGGGGTACCCGGGGCGCAGGTCACCAGGATATCCAGGTCTCCCACCGTTTCCGCCCGTCGCCGATAGCTGCCCGCCACCTCGCAACGTTCCACGCCGGGGGTCTGCCGCAGGTAGGCCACGTAGGGTTCCGCCAGTTGGGCCGCTTCGGCGAGCAGAGTCCGGCGCGGCGTGGCCTGAAGGGTCTCGATCTCCCGGAGAATCCGTTCCTCGGTCTTCTGACCGAAGCCCGGCACCTTCCGAAGCTGGCCGGCTTTGGCGGCCTTCTTCAGCCCGGCGAGGGTTCTGATGTTGAGCACCTGATAGAGCTGCATGGCCCGCTTCGGCCCCAGCCCGGGGATATGCATGAGCTCGCGCACCCCCTTCGGGGTCTGGCGCCGCAGCTCGGCCAGCTGCTCCAGCCGCCCGGTGCGGGCCAGCTCCGCGATCTTGGCCGCCATGTCCTTGCCGATGCCAGGCAGCGCCAGCAACTGCTTGGGATCCGCCTTGGCGATCTCGGCGACCGGCTCGCTCTTTTCCCAGATAGTCCGGGCCGCGGTACGGTAGGCGCGAATGCGGAACTGGTTCTCGTCGGTCAGCTCGAGCAGGTCGGCGATCTCGTCCAGCAGTCCGGCGATCTCGGAGTTTTCCATGCGCGGCTCGCTGCCGGCCAACAAGGGCCGGACCATTCGGAACTGGTATCCCTGGCGCGGTGGCGCCCCATGTCAGCGGAGGATAACATGGCCGCCATGCAACGACTCCTGGCGGGGCTGGGATTGCGGGCAGCTCTCATCGTCGCCCTGCTTGGCGTCGGGGTCATAGGCGTCCTGGCGGTGCGATCCGCCGGACGGCGCGGGGCTCAGGAGCTGGCGAACCAACCCGACGCTCCGGTGCTGGGCGCCGATGGAAAACCGATTGCGCCACCCCTCCCGGCTCCGGGGACCCTCGACTCGCTGCAAGGTCTGGTGGTCATGCCGCCCGAATCGCTGCCCCGGTTCGAGACCCGGGAGCACGGCTACGAAGAGGAGTCGGTCGTGGTCTATCGCCGGCAGGGCGATTGGTATCTGGTGGGCTTGCGCGACGGGGGCCGCGCCTGGGTCAGCGAGCATGGGCTCGGCGCGTTTTATCCCCTCAATCAGCTGGTGGTGAACCGTCTCAACTGGCTCACGGAATCGTGGGATACCCGCCTGCGCCAGGTGCCCGATCTCACCGCTCCCGCCGTCGAGGTCGATGTGCCCCGTGCAAGGCGGCAGGAGACTCCCGCCACGGTGCTCGAGGCGCGTCCGGCCGGCGGTACCCTCTGGTTCCGGGTGGAAGTCCTGGACACCAGCCCCTGTGAGGGCGGGACTCCTCGCGTTGTCGCGACCGGCTGGATTCCGGCGTGGGGTAGTGACGGCAAGCCAACCGCCTGGTTCTACTCGCGGGGCTGCTGAGCCGCCGCAGCCTCTCAGGGCCAGACGCTTCGGAGCGTGACGCCCAGGGGAGCGATCGGGGGAGGGAGATGCAGCGGGCCGGGGGACTGCAGGCAGAACTCGGGAGAAGGTCCCAGCGTCATATGGCGGATCCACAGGGTGGCTTTCTGGTCTTCCACCACCCTGCCCAGCAGGGACCACAACGCTGGATACGACAGGCCGGCAGGTTTGGCGAACCAGCTCGCGTGGGTCGAAGGTGGTCGAGGGCGGTCGAAGGCGGTCGAAGGCGGTTCGGGGGGCAGCTTGAGCCGGTACAACCCGGCAGTGCCGCCCTCGGCTAATCGCGCCGCGGCGTGGTGGGGCGCCTCACGGCTCGCGGTGACCGCGGCCTGGTTCAGCGGATCGAGCCCGGCCGAGTCGGTCACGTGATACCAGTCTTCATACGCCGCAGCTCCCATTGCGGCCCAGGGATAACCTGCCAGCGCAAAACTTCGGGACCCGAGAAAACCCGGGGGCGGAGCGGCCGCGAGCGCCGCGTGAAAGGCCCGCTGAGCCGCTTCGTATTCATCGATCGGGACCGACTCCTGCTTCCAATGCCAGAAGACGTAGGCGAGCATCAGGTTTGACCACTATTGTCGGTGCTCTCGAAGACGTGCAGTTGATATCCCTTCACCAGCGACCGGAGCACGGTCCACTGCAGGATCCTGGGAAGCTTGATCGCTCCCAGCTCGGCCGCGCGGCCGGGAAGGGAGCTGCGTTGCACCAGACGATACCCTGCCGTCAGAAACGGCAGTTCCGGCTGGTCTCCACCCGCCAGCAGGGTGGCGCCCAACCCCCGCAACTTCTCCTGCATGGCCTTGGCATAACGGTTGAAGAAGGTCCGGGTCATGAGATCCACGATCAGGGTATGCGATGGGAAGGTGGTACGGAGCGTCTCGGCGAGGGTCATGGTCTGCTCGGCGGTCAAGTACACCAGCACGCCTTCCACCACCACCGTGGCCCGCTCACCGCGGAAGGGAGTCAGTGCGTCGGCCAGCGACTCGGTCGCGAAATCGAGGCCGATCCGTTGCAAGGGGTTCGGGGCGCCGGCCGCCGGCAGCCGCTCCTGCTTGAAGGCGATTACCTGCGGTTCGTCCAGCTCCACCCAGCGGCCACCGGTGAGCCGGAAGGCGCGGCTGTCGAACCCGGCACCGATCAGGACGACTCGTTGGCCGGGATCGCGCTCCAGCCGTGACCGCAGCAGATCGTCGATGATTCGGTGCCGAGCTACGTTCGATGCGTTGGGGTAGGTCTGATCCCGGAAGGGCTCGAACAGCTTGAGCCCTTCCTCGGTCATGAAGACTTTGGCGTAGGTGTCACCGCAGATGGGGCGGGGCTGCTCGGCGTCCACCATCCGGACCCCGGCACAATAGAAGGCGGTCTTGGAAATCGGCTTCATAGCCTAAAGCGCCGTCGCCGGCCTCTCAGAGTCGTTCACCGGCGTAACGCGTCAGCCGGGTCAGCTCCTTGGCGTAGACCCCGCGCAGCAGCATTGTGATCAACCGCCGCTCGATGACCCCGCCCAGGCCTCGGCGGCTGGGCAGATCGGTGGAAATCGTCACCATGCTCGCCTCGCCCTGTTCGATGGGATCCACCACGAAAGTCGTAATCGTGTCGTGCTCCGAATCGGTCTCAGTCAGCACCCGGCCGGGCTCCGGCTCGGCGACCACCGATCGTACCCTGCGGCTGACGCCACCGAGGTGCATCTCGAATCGCATCACCGTGCCGGCGCCCCTGCCACCCGACTCCACCGTGAAATGGCGGAAATGACGAGGTGGCAGGATGGCTGGGTGGCCTTCCTCGAAGTCGGCGATGACTCCGTAGACCCGCGCGGGCGGGGCGGGGATCCGCCTGCTCGCCTCCACCCGGTGGTGGCTCGAAGCCGTCACGCTCAAGCCGCGGTGCCGGCCGCTGAGTTCCGCGCCGGCGAGTGCAGCGAATCGAACAGGGTGCGGGAAGCACGGGTGATGTCCCGCACCGCTCGGTCGAACGCCTTCCGATTGGCCTGCGATGGGGCGTGAAAACCGCTGATCTTCCGCACGAACTGCAACGCCGCGTCGGCAAGTTCGGTCTCGGTGGGGGCCGCTTCGGGGCGGCGGAGCTTCTTGATGTTACGGCACATGGTCTGGGAGGTTGGGGGTCCGGAAACGTAAGTCGAGCGGGCCCTGATCGCACGTCGTTCCCTGTCGATCGAGGATCCGCGAGCGAGTGGCGGCACGCTTCGCCAGCGCCAAGGCGGACATCGTCCGCCGGCATCTGGACATTCTGATGGTGATGGGTGAAGTACAACAGAACCCCGATGGGCGCTATCAGGGAGCGGTGTAAAGCGCCACAAAGCCCAGCTCCTGCATCCGTTTGAAATCCACCTCCAGGGACCAGAGGCTCGCGTCATGCTCGCGAGCAGTAGCTGCGATCAGCAAGTCCACCACGGCGAACCGTTGGCCGGCCGCGACCGCCTCTCCCACCCAGCCCTCCACTTTCTCCCACGTCGATGAACCCGGAATTGCCCCGGCAACGCCGCTGAAGCCGTCCGCCAGGGCGGCAAGTTGCTGCCTGGGTGACCCGGCGAGTACTTCGATCCGCACCGGTGCCGGCACGATGACGACATCGGCATCCACCAGCTCGGCCAGGTGCACCGCGGTCGAGCCGGTCTCATCTCGCAGCGCGGCGATCCACACCGAGCTGTCGACGCAGATCACCCGGCTGTCCGAGTGCGATAGCCGGGGCGGCGGCGGGACTTATCCAGGTCGATGTCGATCTTTACCTTGCCGAACAGCCCGACCAGCTGCTCACGCTTGCGCCGCCGGATCAACTCCCGTAACGCAAAGACAATGGTGTCGGTCTTCGACTTGTAGCCCAGCATCTCCCTGGCTTCGTTCACCAGGTCTTCGGGGAGGTCCAGTGTCGTCCGCATACAACTAACAATACTTCGTATGCCTGGGGATGTCAATTCCACCGAAGTCATATGCATTCGGTCAGCCAGCCCATCGAAGGCAGACGGTTGATGCAGCTGCCTCCCCCAGCTCCGCAACCAATCGCAGCCGCACATGGAGCTCCCAACGCTCTCGCTCCTTCGAGCTCGCGGGAGCCGGCCCGCCCGCCGCACCCGAAAGCACCACAGTGCCCTGCTCCTCACACTGGACTCGGCCGGCCAGGGCAGGATCCGCGGCGAGCGCGCGGCAAACCCGTTCGCGTCCGCAGGTATCCTCGTCACGGGGATCCGGTCTTGGGAGGAGGGGAGTCAAGAAGCTGTCGGCCATCGAGACCCAGACTAACGCCCGGACTCTCCAGGGCCGTCATCCTGAAACCGCAAACGGTGGCGAGTTTGTCGCCGAATTCCGTAGTCCCCGAGCTCAGCCTCCGGCTTTGGACTCTCGATGGAAAATCTTGGCGATGATCCGCCATTCTCCATTCACTTTCAGCAGCGACATGTAATCGACGAATCGCACGGTGGGATAGTCCAGCTCGATCTTGGCCATGGCCGCGGTGCCGGTGATGTCGATGCTGGCGATGCGGCGCTTGCGCTGGGCCTCATCCGTCGCCGGCTTGCCGCGGGACCGCGCGGCGTACTCTTCGCTGGTCAGGGTGCTCAAGGCGCCGTTCTGGACGAAGTACAGGTTGGCCTGGGGGTAGAACGCCAGCCGGTGATGACTGCCGTCGCCGGTAGCGTGGCCCTGGAGGTAGTGTTCCAGCGCCCGCCGCACGGCGGCCTCTTCACTGTTCCCCTGGGCGGCGGCCGAGAGGGGGAGGGACAGAACGAGCAGGGCAGGGACGAAGCGGGGAATCCATCGCATGATGTTATCCTGGCAAGTAGAGGGACCGCATCCTTACGCTAGCAGAGTACATTGAGTTCCGGTTCACTCCAGCCCGAAGAGTACCTGCCATGTTACCTGACTTTCGACTCGAACGATACTTCTCCCGCTGGGAATTCAGCGCCCGCTACAACCTGGCTGGGTCCGACGCGGAAACGCTGACGGTCGCCGAGCTGCTGGCCTTGGGCGACGAGAGCGACCGGAGGGCGCTGCTCGATTTGCGGTTGGGCTACAGCGAAACCTACGGAAGTCCGGCGCTCCGCCAGGCCATTGCGGCGACCTACGATCGCTGGGAGCCCGAGCAGGTGTTGTGCTTCGTCGGCGCCGAGGAGGGGATCTTCTGCGCCATGCACGCGCTGCTCCAGCCGGGGGACCATGCCATCGTGGCCGTGCCCAATTACCAGTCGACCGAGGAGATCCCGCTCTCCATCTGCGAGGTCACGGGCGTTCCGCTGCGGGAAGCCACCCAGTGGTCGATGGATCCCGATGAAGTGAAAGCCGCGCTCCGGCCGAACACCCGTCTCATCGCGATCAATTTCCCCAACAATCCCACCGGGAAAGTCATCGCGCCGGAGATCTTGCAGGCACTGGTGGAGCTCGCCGCCGAGCGCGACCTCTATCTATTGTCGGATG
>DASWKS010000507.1:0-3840 GCA_036396495.1 Gemmatimonadales bacterium | reverse complement strand
GCTGGTCCGCATGCGGCGGCTCCCGCTGGATCTCATGCTCGATCACCTCATCGCGGAGGGCAGCGTGCCCGAGGCCGCCCTGGACCGCCTGGTCCGGCGCCTCGCGGAGTTCTACCGCACCGCGCGACGGGTGCGGCGGCCGGTGGAGAGCTATCGCCGCCGACTGATGGAGGAAATCGAGTTCGACCGCCACGCCCTGACGAGCGGGAACCACGGCCTCCCGCCCGCCCGGGTGGGGCGCCTCGCGGAAACCGTCCTCGCGCTCATCGACGATTCAAAGGATCTGCTGGCAGAGCGGGTGCGGGAGGGCCACATCGTCGAGGGGCACGGTGATCTGCGCCCCGAGCACATCTGCCTGGGCATCGATCCAGTGATCATCGACTGCCTCGAGTTCAATCGCGAGTTGCGCGAGGTCGATCCGGCCGATGAGCTGGCCTACCTGGCCCTGGAGTGCGCCCGCCTCGGCGCCCCGGCGGTCGGGCGGAGGATTCTCTCGGGATACCAGCGCGAGAGCGGGGACCGGTTCCCTTCCCGGCTGGTGCGGCTCTACACCGGGTTTCGCGCCCTGCTTCGGGCTCGCCTGGCCATCGAGCACACCGGCGATCATCGGGTCCGCCTGGGGGACCAGTGGCGGACTCGCTCATTGGCGTATCTTCGCCTGGCGGAACAGTCAGTGTTGGGCCCGCGGCCGGTCAGGTCTCGAAAAGGGCGGTGAGGGATTCCTCGTGATGGAGCCGCCGAATGACCTCGGCCAGCAGCGGACCGGTCTCCAGCACCACCAGCCGGTCCCGCAATGGACCAGGCTGGACCCGGAACGGAGACACACTGTCGGTCACGACGACCGACTCGAGCGGGGCCTCACCCAGCACCCGGTTGGCGTCCCCCACGAAGAGCCCGTGGCTGGCCACGGCGATCACCCGGTTCGCTCCGGCACTCGAGCAGGCCCGGGCCGCGCGGGCGATAGTCGTGCCGCTGCTGATCAGATCGTCCACGATCAGCGCCGCGCCACCGGCGACGTTCCCCACCAGAGTCTCGCCGGAGACCACGCCGGCGCTCCGGTATTTTTCCAGGAACGCCATCCCGACGCTCCGGCCCAGCCCGCGTTCCAGCGACTGGCGCAGCCGCTCGGCCCGCTTCACCCCGCCCACATCGGGAGACACCACCGTGACCGCGTCGGCGCCAAGCCGGCTGCGAACCCAGTCCACGACGAGGGGACGGGCCTCCAGATGCTCGGTCCGGCACCGAAACGCGTTCTGGAAGGCGGCCAGGTTGTGCACGTCCAGCACGACCACGCAGTCCACCCGGACCGCCTCGAACAGGGCTGCCACGTAGCGCAGGGTCACCGGGTCGCGCGGCTTGGTGCGGGCGTCCTTCCGGGCGTAGGCCAGGTAGGGCGCGATGGCAGTGACACGGGAAGCCCCCGCGTCGCGCAAGGCGCCCAGGAACACCAGCAATCGTATCAGCCGATCGTTGGGGGATTGGGTCTGGGAGCCGGCGAGCGGGTGCAGCGCGTACACATCCCGGCCGCGGACGCTGGTCAGCGGGCGGATCTTATGCTCGCCGTCCTCGAAATCCCGCTCCTCATGGGGCGCCAGCTCGGTTCCCAATTCGGTGGCGATTCTGGTTCCGAGCTCGCGACTACCCTCGAGCGCAAACAGGAGCGGCGCGGTGGACACCCGGCCAACCTCACTCCCGGGGCGTGAAGTCATCATGATGCGCGGTTGAAAACATGCCCATCCTGGGTTTCCTCGGCGACGTCATGCTGGGCCGTGGGGTCGACATCGAGCTCCGGCGCCGGCCTCCTGAGAGCCTGTGGGGCACGGTGGGACCGGTGCTCCGCTCCGCCGACACCGTGTTTGCCAACCTCGAATGTGCCATCACCTCGCATATCCAGGAATGGAGGCAAACGCCGAAGGTGTTCCACTTCCGGGCCTCGCCGGCCGCCATCGACGTGCTTCGAGCAGGGAACATCGGCTGCGTGAGCCTGGCCAACAACCACACGCTCGACTTCGAGGTCGAGGGATTGCTCGATACGCTCCGGTTGCTCGACCAGGCGGGCATCGCCCATGCGGGAGCCGGCCGGAACCTGGCGGAAGCACAGCAACCGGCGCTGGTGGACGTTGCCGGGCTCCGGGTCGCCCTGGTGTCGGCCACCGACAATGAACCGCCCTTCACCGCCACCCCGAACCGCCCCGGCACGTGGTATATGGAGATCAGTTACGACCCCGACGTGCCACGATCTCTGGCCGCTGCGGCCGAGGCGGCCAGAAACAGCGGGGCCCGGTTGGTGGTCCTGTCGGTGCATTGGGGGCCCAATATGATCAGCCAACCGACGGCAACCTTTCGCCGGTTCGCCGGTCAGGCGATGGAGTTCGCCGACCTGCTGCATGGCCATTCCGCCCACGTCTTCCAGGGGGTGGAAACCCGCCCCGGCCGCCTGATCCTCTATGACACGGGCGATTTCCTCGATGACTATGCAGTGGATCCGGAGCTCCGAAACGACTGGTCGTTCGTCTTCCTGGTGGACGTGTCGTTGTTAGGCCGGCCGGAGCGGTTACGGCTGTTCCCGGTGCGGCTCGACTATGCCCAGGTGAACCTGGCCGTTGGCGAGGAGCGGGACGAAATCTGCGATTGCATGGTGGCTCGATCCGCCCCGCTTGGAGTCAAGTATCAGCGCCGGAAGTGGGGGTTGGAGCTGGTGCTCAATGGGGCAGCGACTTCGTGAAGGACCGTGGCCGGGTTCACCGGCTCCGGAGTTGGACCTCCAGTCCGTCAAAGGCGATCTCTGCCTGCACCCCGCGCTCCTGGCCCATTCGGCGTATCTCGGACCGCAGTTGGCTACCGTCGCGCTCCACGATCTGGGTTCCGCAATGGGTGATGATCATCCTTGGCACACCGGCCCGTTGGCACCAGCTCAACTGGGTCCGTACCGGCGTGTGCCCGATCAGGTGCTTGCCCCGGCGTCGGATGAGGGGGCGGGTCAGCGTGGCTCCGTCGCCGATGTATAGCTTCGCGTTGCGTAACGCCATCGCCGGCTCGCGGATATATACCAGATCGGGCGCGTAGAAGATCACGACGGAACCGGCGGTGATGCGGTATCCCACGGCCGGAGCCCGCACCGAGTGTTCGACCCCGAAGGCCTCGAAAATCAGGGACTCGATCGGGCGGGGCCGGCGCAGGTCGATTCGATGCCGATCCGCAATCGGAAAGCGTTCCAGCGATCGCCAGGTATCGCGGGTGGCGTAGACCGGACCGGGCGCCCCGTTCCGCAGCCCGAAGGCGTGATCCGGATGTGAGTGGGTCAATACTACCGCGTGTGGGCGGAGCCGCTCGAGTCGTCCCAGCCAATCCTCGCCGCAATCGATGAGGACCCGTCGACCGCGGTACCGGACCTCGAGCGCGCTGTGGTTGTGATGGCGGCGGGTTCGCACGTCGACGTAACCACGAGTCCCGAGAAAAACCAGCTTCATGCTCGCGGCCGTCTCTCGGACGGCGTCACGACCTGTTGGGCGAGGCCGATCGCTGGTAGGTCCCGATCAACTCCGCCCGCTCGAGCACGTGTCCCCGCATGGCGGCCTCGAGCTGGCTCTTGGTGACCGGCCCCAGATCGGGGAGCGTGGTGTCCAGGGCGTAGACCTTATGGAAATAGCGGTGCCGGCCAATCGGCGGGCAGGGGCCCTGGTATCCCGGGCGTTTCCAGTCGTTGAGCCCTTCCTTCGCCCCGGCCGGCATTCTGCGTCGCGACGCGTTCTCCAGCAGCGCATCGACGGCGGCCGGGATGTTATAGACCACCCAATGCACCCAGGTGGTCTTGGGGGCAGCCGGATCCGGGGCGTCGGG
>DASWKS010000506.1:0-12889 GCA_036396495.1 Gemmatimonadales bacterium | reverse complement strand
CAGAATCTCGCCCACCCGACGGGTCAATCCCGACGGATTGATGTTCCCGAGGTTGCAAAGGGCCGCGACCGACAGGTCGTGATCCACGAAGCGAATGACATCGGCCCGATAGCCGTGGTCCGCGCCGCCGTGTCCGACCGTCCGCAGACCGCGATGCTGTCCCTGGACCAGGCCGAAGCCATAGGGCGATTCGGTGCCGTCGTTGAGGCGGATCGGCTGCTGCATCTGGGTCAGCAACTCGGCCCCCAGCACCCGGCCGGTGGCGAAGTTGTGTTCCCACTTGAGCAGATCGCGCACTGTGGTGAAGAGGCTGGTGGCGCCGTAGGTATCGAAGTCCGGAATACTCACCCGCCAGGCATCGCCCGCCCGCACGTACGCCGAGGTGCGTCCCGGCACCACCATGGCGTGATCGTCGTGGAAGTGGGTGTCGGACATCCCCAGCGGCCGGAAGATCTCGGCGTCGGCGAACTCGCGGAGCGACTTGCCGCTCACCCGCTTGACGATGGTGCCGAGGAGGGTATAGCCGGTATTGCTGTAGACGTATTCGTCGCCCGGCTTGAAGTTGACCCCCTTCTGGCGCGAGACCACCCACAGCACATCGTCCTCGGTGATCAGGTCTTCCTGGCGCCAGCCGGCCATCCGGAGCAGCACCCACTGGTCCCGGAGCCCGCTGGTATGATGAATCAGATGGCGGACCGTGATGGGCGTGGCGTAGGCCGGGATTTCCAGCACGTGTTTCCGGATGTCATCGTCGAGCGAGAGCTGGCCCCGGCTCGCCAGCAGCGCCACCGACGCGGCTGCGAACTGCTTGGAGATCGAGGCCACGTGGAAGATGGAGGTAGGGGTGATGGCCTGTCCGGTCTCCAGGTTGGACATCCCATACCCGCGCTCGTAGATCGTGGTCCCACCCCGATCGATCCCTAACGCACATCCGGGCGAGTTGGTCCGATCCCAGGTCGCGAAGACCGAGTCGATTCGGACCCGCTGGTCTGCGGGGACAGAGGGCTGTTGTCCGGCCAGGATCGGCGGCGAGATGCACGCCAGAAACAGAATTGTCCAACGCATGGGAGAACCCCTTTCGACCGCCTTCGACTGCCTTCGACCGCCTTCGACCGCCTTCGACCGCCTTATGTTTGTTCCCCAATGTCCGCCGCCACCCGCGCCCGGGTGATCGCCCAGGCCGCCGGCCCCGCCCTCTTCGTCCTGGTCCTGCTCGTCGCCCCCGCCCAGCTCCAACCGGGGGGGGCCCGGGTGTTGGGCCTGGCCGCCTGGATGGGAGTCTGGTGGGTGACGGAAGCCGTCCCGCTCGCGGCCACTTCGCTCCTGCCCATCGTGCTGTTGCCGCTGCTCGGGGTCCGAACCGCCCGCGAGGCCACCGAACCCTACGGCAACGAGCTGATCTTCCTGTTCCTGGCCGGCTTCGTTCTGGCTGCGGCGCTGGAACGGTGGCACAGTCACGCCCGGTTCGCCTACGGCCTGGTGGGCACCATCGGGACCAGCAGCCGCCGGGTGGTTCTTGGGGTGATGGTCGCGACCGGTTTCGTCTCCATGTGGATCTCCAACACTGCCACCGCCGCGATGATGTTTCCGATCACCGTCGCGATCGGAGCGTTGTTCGGAGACGACCGGGCGGGGCAACGCACCCGCATGGCCTTGCTGCTCGGCATGGCCTACGCCGCCTCCATCGGTGGGATGGCGACGTTGATCGGCACTCCGCCCAATCTGGTGGTGGCCGGGGCCATTCGCGAGGCCACCGGCCAGGCGGTGGATTTCGGTCGCTTCATGCTGCTGGGCCTGCCCCTGACGCTGGTCCTCCTGCCGCTGACCTGGGCCCTGCTGGTATTCGTGGTTTTCCGGGGCGGCGCCACCCTCGATCCCGGGGCGCGTGAGGTCATCGCGGAGCGCCGCAGGACATTGGGGCCGTTGCGGGGCGGCGAACGGGTGGTGATCACGGTATTCGTGCTCACCGCCCTGGCCTGGTTCTTCCGCGAGCCCAAGGATTTCGGGGGCTTCACCATTCCGGGTCTGACGATGCTCGCGCCCCGGCTCACCGATACCGGCATCGGGATACTGGCGGCGGTCCTGCTCTTCACGCTGCCGGGCCGCTCGCCGGATGGCACTATGCGGCCGCTGCTCCGCTGGGAGGAGGCGCGGGGTCTCCCCTGGGACGTGCTGCTCCTCTTCGGCGGCGGACTGTCGCTCGCCGCGGCGATGGACTCCTCCGGCCTCACCGCCTGGATCGCCCAGCGGCTGGTAGGACTCCGCGGCCTGCCGCTGCCGCTCTTGTTTCTCGGCATCGCGGTGGTGGTCGTGGCCCTGAGCGAGCTGGCCAGCAACACCGCCGTGGCCACCATGATGATGCCCCTGACCATCTCCCTGGCGGCCGCGGTGGATCAGCCTCCCGTGGTGCTGATGCTGGTCGCCGGCTTCTCGGCCTCGTTAGGCTTCGCACTCCCGGTCGCAACTCCGCCCAACGCGATCATCTTCGGCTCCGGCCAGATCCCCATGCGGGAGATGGTGAAGGCGGGGCTGGTCATCGACCTCTGTGGGATTCTGGTGGTTGCCCTTCTGCTTTCCCTTCTCACGCCGATCGTCCTTTCATAAAAGCAGGGAGCAGGGAGGCGGGAAGCAGCAAGGTCGAGCGATGAGGGCCTGTTTCCTGCCTCCTGCTCCCTGCTCCCTGCTCCCTGCTTCCTGCTTCCTGCTCCCTGCTCCCTGCTTCCTGCTTCCTGCTTCCTGCTCCCTGCTCCCTGCTCCCTGCTCCCTCTTCTTGACATCGACAGGAAGCCGGGGCATTCTTCTCTAGAAACCGAGAAGAGACCTGTCGCCCAGGCGGTTCCCATGCCGGTGTCTCATCAGACCGACGCCCTCCGCGGCTCCCTCGATCTGCTCATCCTCAAGGCGCTGAGTCTCACCCCGGCCCACGGCTGGGGCATTGGTCAGCGGATCCAGCAGATCTCCCGCGACGCGCTCTCCGCCAATCAGGGCTCGCTCTACCCCGCGCTGCAGCGGCTGGAGCACCGCGGTCTCATCACCAGCGACTGGGCCGACAGCGAGAACAACCGCCGGGCCCGCTACTACAAGCTGACCGCTGCGGGACGGGCCGCGCTCCGGGCCGAGGTGGAGAGTTGGCGGCGGTTTGCGGCGGCCGTCGAGCTGGCGCTTTCCGCCGGCTGACGGAGACGACGAGGAAACGCCGTGGGTCTGATCGAGGGCTTCGGGGCGCGGCTCCGCTCGCTGTTCGGGCGCCGCATGGTGGAACGGCGGATGGACGCCGAGTTCCAGTTCCACCTCGACATGGAGGCGGAGCAGAACATTCGCCGCGGCCTGTCGCCCGCGGAGGCCCGCCGCCGGGCGGTGATCGCGTTCGGCGGCACCCAGCAATACCGGGAGGCGATGCGGGAGGGGCGGGGCCTGAGCCTGGGGCGGGAGATGCTCGGTGATGCACGGCTGTCGCTTCGCATGTTCCGGCGCGAGCCGACCTTCAGCGGGTCTGTGGTCCTCACGCTGGCCCTCGCCATTGGTGCCACCACGGCGGTGTTTACCCTGGTACGCCGGGCGGTGATCGACCCGCTGCCGTACCCCCGGGCCGGAGAGCTGGTGTCGCTTACGACCCGCTACGCCGGATGGGGAGTCTCCTACGGCGCGGTGTCCGAACCCGAAGTGAGCGATCTCGCGGCGATGGACGAAACCTTCGAGAGCGTGGCGGCCTACCGGTTGGGCCCGGTGGATCTGGCGGGTGATGACGGAGAGCAGGCCGAGCGGGTGGTCGGGCTCCAGGCTTCCGCCTCTCTCTTTCAGGTGCTCCGGGTGGCCCCCGTGCTGGGCCGGGCCTTTCTCGCCTCGGAAGATCTCCCGAACGCCCCGCCGGCGGTTCTGCTGACCCACGGACTGTGGCGACAGTTAGGCGCCGATTCCTCTCTGGTCGGGCGGGAGCTGCGTCTGAACGCGGTGCCGCACACCGTGCTCGGGGTGCTGCATCCGTCGTTCGAGTTGGCCGGGGCCGCCGTGGTCCGTCCCCTCCGGCTCAATCCGGCGGAGCCCGAATCCCGCGGCGCCCACTACCTCCGGGTCATCGGCCGGCTCGCCCCCGGCGTGTCGGGCGAGCGGGCCCGCCTGGCCCTCGAGGTGGTGTCGGCCCGGCTGCGGCAGGACCACCCCCAGAACTACCGGGCGGACATGCAGTGGTCGCTGGTCGGGCAGTCGCTCCGCGATTCCGTGCTGGGCGATGCGCGCGACGTGCTTCGGATGCTGACCGGCGCGGTGGTGCTGGTGCTGCTGATCGCCTGCGCCAACGTCGCCAACCTCCTGCTGGCGCGGATGCAGCGCCGGGAGCGGGAACTGGCCCTCCGGACCGCGCTGGGCGCGGGACGCGGCCGGCTGGTCCGGCAGCTCCTGACCGAGGGGTTGGTGCTGGCGCTGGCGGGTACCGCGGCCGGGGTCGTCATCGCCACGTTAGGCGCGGGCGCGCTCCTCTCGCTCTCGCCCGGAGCCATTCCCCGGGTGAATCGGCTGGAAATCGACCCGGGCATGCTGAGCACCGCCGTCGCGCTGGCAGGCGGCAGCGCGCTGCTCTTCGGGCTCGCACCGGCGCTCAAGGGCACCCGGCACGCGACCGGGGCGTGGCGTGGGTGGGGCTCCCGTGGGACCAGCGCCGAAGGCTGGGGCGGCGGGGGGCGCCGGTTCATGGCATCCCTGGTGTCGCTCGAAGTGGCGCTGGCGATGCTGGTGGTGATATCCGCCGGACTGCTGCTCCGGAGCTACGCCCGGCTGTCCCGGGTGGATCTGGGGTTCACGCCGGCCAACGTGCTCGCCTTCGACGTGACTCTGCCGGAGTTGGCGTACGGAACCCCCGCCGCCGTCACGGGGTTCTATCAGCGCCTCCTCGACCGGCTGGAACACCTCCCGAGCGCCGAGCGCGCCGGGGGGATTCTCAGCCTGCCCCTCCGGAGTGGCACCGGCAGCATCGACATCGAGCTGGAGGGCCGTCCGCCCGAGCCGGGGCAATCGGCGCCTTCGCCTAACCTGCAAGTAGTAACGCCGGGCTACTTCGAGGCGATGCGGATCCCGCTGCTGCAAGGACGCTTCCCAGCCCCGAGCGATGATGCGGAAGCGCCGGTCGCGGCCTGGGTGAATCAGGCCGCCGCCGACCGCCTGTGGCCGGGCGAGGGAGCGCTGGGCAAGCGCTTTCGCCTGGCCGGTGACACCGGCAGCACCTGGTTCACGGTCGCGGGCGTGGTGGGCAACGTGCGCACCATCGCGGCGACCAGGGAGCCCGGGTGGGAGTACTACCTGGCGCATGCCCAGCTACGCCGAGTGCTGGACGTGAGCGATTTCCATCGCGGGTTGTCCATCGTGGTTCGGTCATCGACCGATCCCGGCTCGCTGGCGGGGCCGGCCCGGCGGATCCTGGCGGAAATGGACCAGCGGGTGGCCCCGGCCCAGGTGGAAACCATGACGGCGGTGAGCTCGCGCGCCATCGCGCGGCCCCGGCTGGTGGCCTCGCTGCTGGGCGCGTTCGCTCTGCTGGCCGGGGTCCTCGCGCTGGTGGGGATCTACGGCGTACTGAGCTACGCGGTGAGCCGCCGAACCCGCGAGATCGGAATTCGCATGGCGCTGGGCGCGCGGAGCGCCCAGGTGGTGCGGTTGATGGCGGGACAGGGACTCGGTGCCGCCGGTATCGGAATCGTGCTGGGTGCCGCGGCGGCGTTCGCCACCGGCCGGTTGTTCGCCACCCTGTTGTTCGGTATCGGGCCCCGGGACCCGGTGGTGTTTGCCGGCAGCGCCGCCGGGCTGGCCGTCGTGGCTCTGGCCGCCGCCCTGATCCCCGCCCGCCGCGCGGCGCGGGTGCATCCGGCGAACACGTTGCGGGAGGACTAGGAGCGGGGAGTTCTGCCTGTGGGATGGTTCTGAAAGCTCATTGACGATTGACAATTCACGATTGACAATTGCTCCGCTCGGGCTTCAATGAGCAATCGTGAATCATCAATTATCAATCGTCAATGGCCCGCGGCGCCGCCTCCACCGGGCCCAGCGCCACTCCAGACTCGCGCCAAAAAGAAGGAACAGGATCAGGAAAAGGAGTCCGGTTAGCAGTGGCGGATCGGGGGTGCCGGCCAGCGCGCTGCGGGCGGAGCCCGGCGGCACCAGGGCGAACGCCAGGAAAAGTCCCCCGCCCAATAAGAGGCCTGGCCAGGGGAGTCGGCTTCGAATCCGGTGCCGCAATGCATAGAACGTGAGCCCGACCGGCCACCCGATCAGTGCTCCGAATACCACCACCTCGAGCGAGCCGCCGGAGGAGAACGACCCCGGCAAACCCGCGCTCCAGGCGATTACCCGCATGACGATCCGGGCGCCGAGGCCGAGCCCGAGTCCGGCGATCAGCGCCGCGAGACCGTGGTGGCGCAGGAGGTCCACCACGGAAGGCTATCGGTCTCCCTGGTTCTGCGCCGCGAGATACTCGATCGCCGTCTTCTGCACCGGCTCGAGGTTGGGTAGTGCTTTCCAATCGATGGGTCCGTGCTCCATCCGCCGCTTGAAGGACGCCATGACGAACCCGTTCCAGGCCGGCTCAAAGTACCGGATCGCCTCGTCCCACTCCGGCCCGGTGCCCCAGCCGATGTGCCGCAGGGTGACGCGGGTGCTGTCCTTCCCCACCGTCGCGAAATCCACGGTGACCACGGTCCGCTGGGCTCGCGCGTAGGGCAGGGTGGCCGGCGCATTCCAGGTGAACGCCAGCCGCCGGTTCGGTTCCACCGCCAGCAACCGCATCCCGTCGGCGCCCCTCAATCCGGCCGGCGCGGCCGGGTCGAAGAAGATCTCGTAGGCCCCATCGACCCTGAGCTCGATGTGGCTGCCCGGCGCGAAGAAGGACCGGACCCCCTGGTCCGTGGTCCAGAGGGGCCAGACCTGTTCCGGAGTCGCCGCCACGGTCACCGCCACTCTGATCTGCCGCTCCTGGGCCGACGCGGCTGCCGGCGTCAGCCCCGCGCCGAGCAGCGCGAAGATTACTGCTGCCCTCGATTGCATCTCCACCTCCAATTGAGGATTGCGTGAGTTGATTTTTGTCATAAGTGACACATTATATTAGGAAATACGCATATATATACCCATCCCGCCGGCGCATCGGCTTTCTGGTTGGTGATCATCCGCCGATGACGCCGATGGCGCCGATAAACCGCAACCAATACCTGCTTTTTGAAGGCTCGCCGAGGAATTCCGGGGGAACGCCGCGCGGATCCTCAAAAACAAACTGCAAAAAGCATCCGCAGATGACACGGATTACGGGGATGACACGGATTGCGCCACCTCAGAGAGGCTTCCTACCGTGTGATCTTGGCTCGAGTTCGTGTCATCCAGGTGAACCCGTGTCATCCGTGGGAGCTTTATTGCCCCGCTTCAAGAAATTCAGCAACCGCCCGGACCCGAAATTCCGAGAAGAACCTTTTTGAAAGAACGACTCTCTGGCGGTTCAAGGCATTCTGACCCGAGAGGAGTCATCGGCGGCATCCCCGTCATCTGCAGATTAACCCCGGCTCAAGCTCCGGGCCTCGGCGTCACATGGAACGCGGCGGTGTCATTCGGATTTCTGGTCGATGATCATCCACCGATGACTCCGATGGCGCCGATAGACTGCAACCAATACCTGCTGTTTGAGAAACGGCTCACGCCTGCATGATGGTTCTGAAACCTCATTGACGATTGACAATTGCTCAACTCGGGCTTCGATGAGCAATCGTGAATCATCAATTGTCAATCGTCAGTGGCTTTCACAATCCGTTTAGCGGGCCGGCAGGCGGCCGCCGGCCTGGTCGATGGCCTGCTCGAGTTTTCCGGTCAGCCGGAGGGCGAGGGTCATAGCCCCGGAGATGAGTCCGAAAATCACGATGGCGGCGCTCCGCCGGCCGGCGAAGACGTCGAGCACCGAGCCCCAGCCGATGTGGTAGCCCTTCCGCGCGCGACCCCCTTTGACGCCGAGTCGCTCCCAGCCGGTGGACGACAGCTCGACCCGGGTGCCGCTCCCCTCCGGCGTGAACCGGATCTCGACGTCCTGGGCCTGGGACTCCTCCCTGGAGGGATGCCAGGTGAAACTCACCCGGTGGGGCGGCTCGAACTCGGTGACCTTGCCCCATTGAAAGCGGCGGCCGTCGTTCAGCTCCTCGATAATGCCCCCGCCCACCCAGCACTCGAACACGATGCGCTCGACCCGCTTCCCTCCGATGGAATGGGTCGCTCGGGGCCACCAATCGCCGAATTCGGCCGTGAAGCGGTGAAAGGCCGCGGCGGGATCCCACGACACCGAGATCGCGCGCCGGACCGGTGGAATGGGGATGTCGAGCTGTCGGGTCATTGGGGGGTGCCTCGCCGGGGAGGCGACGGGTCGGCCGCCGCGTAGGCCGTCAGGACGTCTTCCCAGAGCGCCTCCACGTACCGGCGGAGCGCCACCAGGCCCTCGCGGTTGGCGCGGTAGTAGCGCCGGGTGCCCAGCTGGGCATGGGTGACGAGCCGGGCCCGCCGCAGCACCCGGAGATGCTGCGACACGCCGGGCTGGCTCACCTTGGTGAGACGGGCCAGCTCGCCCACCGTGTGCGACTGGTGCCGCAGCCGCTCGAAGATGGTGCGCCGGGTCGGGTCGGCCAGCGCGACCAGGGTGGCTCCATAAGTCATAAATTATATTACTGAACACTTATTCTGGCGTCAAGCGGGAACGGCCCTTGACGATTTGACGCTTTAGAGATTCAGCGGTTGAGCCCCCGCAAAATCGCTAAAGCGATGAATCGCTAAACCGCCAGATGGTTTTTGAGAAACCCCACGGTGCGCTGCCAGGCCTGCTCCGCTGCCACCGGATCGTAGACCTGGGTCCGGGTGTCGTTGAAGAACGCGTGTCCCGCCTCGTACTCGTGAAGCTCGAAGGAGCCGCCGGCCGATTGCACCGCCCGGGCCAGGGCGGTGGCCCGCTCGATCGGGACCGACTTGTCCTGCCGGCCGAAGTGACCCTGTACCGGTATGCGAACCCGGGCCGGATCGATCTCCACCCGCGGTTGGATCCCGTAGAAATTCACGGCGCAGGCGAGCCGGTCGCCCTGCTCCTGAGCGGCATAGAGCGCCAGCTGCCCGCCCATACAGAAGCCCACCACGCCGACCCGCTTGGGCTCGACCGCCGGATGACCGAGCAGGTAATCGGCGGCGCCGCGGAGCTCCCGGCCGGCCTGCGCGATGTTGAGCGCCATGAACAACTTCCCGGCCTGATCGGGACTGGTCGCCTGTTTGCCGTGGTACAGATCCGGCGCCAGCGCCACGAACCCCTCAGCCGCGAAGCGATCGCACACGTCGCGGATGTGATCGACGAGGCCCCACCATTCCTGAAGGACCAACAGACCAGGTCCCGTTCCAGCTTCGGGAATCGCGAGGTAGCCGGAGGCGGTTGAACCGTCAGTAGGAAAGGAAACAATCATGCTTGAATGGTGAGGTAGGAGGGGGGAGTGAACTGGAGAGTGCCCAATGCCCAATGCCCATGGCAGAAGTAGGGCAGAGGGCAGAACCCTCTTCAATGGGAATTGGGCATTGGTCACTCTGCATTCACTCCCCCCTCCCCCCTCCCCCCTCCTCCCTCTCACCTCAAAGAAGTGCGCCACTCATCGGTCCCACCTGTGCCACCCGCGGCTCCGGAGCCCCATAGCGGTGGGCCTCGGTGTACATCCGGTTCCATTCCTCGCGCAGCGCCAGGGGATGGGGGCCGTGCTGGCGGTCGACCGCCAGGACCCCATCCAGGTGGTCGATTTCGTGCTGGAGCAGCTCGGCCATGTCGCGCTCCAGATCTACCTCGTGCGTCTCGCCCTTCCCGTCCTGGTAGCGGATCCGGATCCGATAGGCCCGCAGCACCCGGACGAACAGATTGGGAAAGGAGTAGCAGTCGTCCCAGACCGGAAAATCCTCGCTGCCGACCTCCACGATCTCCGGGTTGATCAGGGTCAGGGGCCGGCCCATCTCGGCGTACACGATGCGAACCGGAGCCCCGATCTGGGGGGCCGAGATCGCCCGGCCCATCCCGAACCGTGATTGGGCATCCCGCAGCGTCTCCCGCAGGTCGTCCACCACAACCCTTACGGCGGCGGAACGCGGCCTGGCTATCGTCTCGCACCGGGTGTAAAGAGCCGGGTCACCCAGAAGGCGGATTCGGTGTATGGTCATGCGTCCAATTCCGGGCCTCAGCCTCACTCTGTCAACTGTGCAGTGCCTGGTCGGCTGTCGCTGGCTGGCGAATCCAACCGTCCACGACTGCAGGATGGCTCCGGCCGAGGTCGAAAACTGCTCGGTGACTGGCGATCTAAATCGATGTTAGACAGATACTTATATATTCAGACCAAAAACACCAAACAAACGTTGACTTTCCGTCATTCTAGAGTAGGATTTGAAGCGATGACGAGCTCAACCCCTGCGTCCGAAACCCAGACAGGCGGAGCCCCTTCGGGCCTCAAAGGCCCGCGGGCCGACGTGGTCTTGGCGCTCAAGCGCTCCGGCGGGCTGACCGCCCGCGAGTTGGCTGACCGACTGCATCTGTCGCTCAACGCGGTCCGGCACCACCTGAAAGAGCTGGAGGTGGCCGGACTGGTCCGGTACGATCGGCAGCACCAGAGCGTGGGCGCCCCTTCGTTCCGCTACCGCCTGAGCGCCACTGGCGAGACACTGTTCCCACGCCGTTACGAGGACGCGGTCGCTCGCCTGCTGGATCACGTGGTGGCCCACGAGGGACGGGCGGCGGCGGTGGAGGTCCTGGAGGCCCGATACCGGGAGTTGGCAGTCACGCTTCGAAGCGCGCTGGCTGATGCCTCTCCCGAGGAGCGGCTCCAGGCGGTGGCCCGGACCCTGGCGGACGAGGGGTACATGCCCGAAGTCCGCCCCGGCGGCGCACCCGGCCTGCCGATGCTGGTGGAGCACAACTGCCCGATGCAGCAGGTCGCCCTGAAGTTCCCGGAGCTGTGTGAGGCGGAGGCCCGGTTTCTGGCCGAGGTGTTGGAGGCCGAGGTCACCCGCGAGGCGCACATCGCGAGTGGGTGCGGGGCCTGCGAATACGTGGTCACTCCCAAGATCGCGGAAAACAGTAAACCGGGAACCGTGAACAGTGCACAGGAACTGTTGCCGGTTCACCGTTGACTGTTCACCAAAGAATTGAGCTGAGACTGGTATGAGCGATTCGGTTGAAACGTTAGTTAACAAGGAATACAAGTACGGCTTCGTCACCGACATCGAAGCCGACGTGGTGCCGGTGGGGCTCACCGAAGACACCATCCGGCTGATCTCCTTCAAGAAGGGCGAGCCGGGGTGGCTGCTCGACTGGCGGCTCCGCGCCTTCCGGGCCTGGCAGAAGATGGACGAGCCCCATCACTGGGCCAACATCAAGTATCCGCCGGTCGACTACCAGTCGATCGTGTATTACTCCGCGCCCAAGACGGCGGTCCCGCTGGGCTCGCTCGACGAGCTCGACCCCAAGCTGCGTGAGACCTACGACAAGCTGGGGATCCCGCTGTCGGAGCAGAAGCTGCTGGCCGGTGTGGCGGTCGACGCCATCTTCGACTCGGTGTCGGTCGGCACCACCTACAAGCGGCAACTGGGGGAGCTGGGCATCATCTTCTGCAGCTTCTCCGAGGCGGTGCGGGAGCATCCGGAGCTGGTGCGAAAGTATCTCGGTTCCGTGGTGCCGCTCACCGACAACTTCTTCGCCTCGCTCAACTCGGCGGTCTTCACCGACGGGTCCTTCGTGTACGTGCCCAAGAGCGTCCGTTGCCCCATGGACCTGTCCACCTACTTCCGGATCAACCAGGCCGGCACCGGCCAGTTCGAGCGCACCCTGATCGTGGCCGACGAAGGCGCCTGGGTCAGTTATCTGGAGGGCTGCACCGCGCCCCGCCGGGACGAGAACCAGCTGCATGCCGCGGTGGTGGAGCTGGTGGCGCTGGAAGGCGCCACCATCAAGTACTCGACGGTGCAGAACTGGTACGCCGGCGATACCGAGGGCCGGGGCGGGGTCTTCAACTTCGTCACCAAGCGGGGCAAGGCCGCGAAGCAAGCCAAGATCAGCTGGACCCAGGTGGAAACCGGCTCGGCCATCACCTGGAAATACCCCAGCGTCATCCTCCAGGGCGACGACTCGGTGGGCGAGTTCTACTCGGTGGCGGTGGTGAACAACCGGCAGCAGGCCGACACCGGCACCAAGATGATCCATCTGGGGAAGAACACCCGGAGCACCATCGTGTCGAAGGGTATTTCCGCCGGCCGCGGCAACAACAGCTACCGGGGGCAGGTGAAGGTGATGCCCAACGCATCCGGGGCGCGGAACTACACCCAGTGCGACTCGATGCTGATCGGGAACCGCTGCGGGGCCCACACGTTCCCCTATATCGACGTGCAGAATCGCACCGCCAAGATCGAGCACGAGGCGTCGACCTCGAAGATCGGCGAGGAGCAGATCTTCTATCTGAAGCAGCGCGGGATCAACACCGAGAACGCCATCTCGATGATCGTGAACGGGTTCTGCAAGGAAGTGTTCAAGGAGCTGCCGATGGAATTCGCCGTCGAAGCCCAGAAGCTGCTCGGCGTATCGCTGGAGGGGTCGGTTGGCTAGTCTCTCGCTGAGGCCGGCGCGCGGCTGCGGCGGCCTCCGCGGGGCCATCGTGCGCGGGGAATTCGCTCTCGTGGGAGATTGACTTTTGCTCCCGCGTACTGAGCCCCGCGTCGGCCGCCGCAGCCGCGCACCGGCCTCAGCCGGGCTCCTCTCGAGGCCGCTTGGAACGGGATCGCGGGTCCCCGGATTGCGACCCTCACATGGCGCCCCGTTCCCCTGGCCAGGGCGAACCGATAACTGACGGACGACTACCACATGGCGATGCTT
>DASWKS010000505.1:0-5366 GCA_036396495.1 Gemmatimonadales bacterium | reverse complement strand
ACAGCTGCCAAGCCGGGTCGACCGCGGCCACGGCGTAGCTGCGCAGCGCGACCAGCGGACGATAGCCCAGGGCGGAGGCCTTTTCGGCCGCCATCAGCAACACCATCGAGGCGCCGTCGGTCAGCGGGGAGGCGTTTCCCGCCGTGATGGTGCCGTAGCGGCGGTCGAAGACCGGCTTCAGCTCGGCCAGCGCCTCGAGCGAGGTGTCGGACCGGATGCCGTTGTCGGCCCGGGTCACCTGGCTCAGGTCGGGGCCGCCGAACCAGGGCGCAATCTCCGCGGTGAGACGGCCGTCGGCGGTTCCGGCCGCGGCGCGCTGATGACTCATCAATGCGTAGCGGTCCTGTTCCTCCCGGCTGATGCCGTTCTCCTTGGCCATCCGTTCCGCGGACTGTCCCATCGACTCGCCGGTGGAGGGCTCGGCGATCGCCGGCGACACCGGCACCAGATCCCGGGGCCGCACGCTGGCGAACAACCGGAGCCGGTCGCCGACCGACTTGGCCTTGCTGGCGGCGACCAGCACCTGGCTGAACCGCCGGGAATGCAGGATCGGGATGTCCGACAGATTCTCCACCCCGCCAGCCAGCACCACGTCGGCGTGGCCGAAGCCGATCTGGTCGGCCGCGTTGGTCACCGCCTGGGCGCCGGACGAGCAGGCCCGGTTGAGCGAGTAGGCCGGGATGGTCCGGGGGAACTGCGGCAGCAGGCTCACCTCCCGGGCCACGTTAGGCGCGAGCGGTGACGCCACCACCTGTCCCACGATCACCTCGTCGACCTCCCGGCCGTCGAGCTCGGTGCGGTAGAGCAGTTCCCGGGCCGCGTGGCGGGCCAGCGCCACGCCGGAGGCGTCCTTGAAGATCGTCCCGCTTCGGGCAAAGGGCGTCCGCAGGCCGGCCACGACCACGGCCCGGCGGTTGGGCGGGATGCTGCGCACGCTTACTCTACGTTCCGGCGGGCGAGGATGCTGGCCACGGCACTCCAGTGCACCCCCTCGACCGGCTCGAGCGATTCACGGCCGTGCAGAATCTCGAGCGGAGCGACCAGATCGGCGAGCTCGCCGCGCTTGAGCAGGTGGACGTCGCTGGTCGGGCCCCAGTCGAACGCGCGTTGATCCACCAGAAAAGTCTCCATCAGCAGATACCCCCCCGGCCGGAGATACTGCAGCAGCTCCGGCATGCGGGCGCGATCCAGATAGTTGAACAGAAGGAGCACGTCGAAAGTGCCCAGCGGCGGAAACGACTGCGTCAGGTCCCACTCCAGCCAGGTGACCGTGAGGTGGCGGCTCTTGGCGGCCTGGCGCCCCAGCTCCAGCCGAGCCGGATCGCGGTCCACCGCGGTCACATCGGCGCCGAGCTCCGCCGCGGCGAGGCTGTGTCGGCCGGCGCCACAGGCCAGATCGAGCACCCGGGCACCCCGCGCGATGACATCGCGGTGCCAGTCGAACCAGGTGCTGGGACGGCTGTCGGCGTCGGGGGAATCGGAAATATGACGGCCTCGGTTCGCGCCCGGGTCAGTGACCTCGCGGCACGGGAGCTCGATCTCCTGGTCATCGGCGGCGGCATCACCGGAGCCGGGGTCCTGCGGGATGCCGCGATGCGCGGTCTCAAGGTGGCCCTGGTCGAGCGGGCCGACTTCGGAGCCGGCACCAGCTCCCGATCCAGCCGATTGATCCACGGCGGCCTGCGATACCTGGAGCATCGGCAGTGGCGTCTGGTGTTCGAGGCGCTCCACGAACGAGCCATCCTGCTCCGCCTGGCGCCTCACCTGGTCCGGTCCCTGGCCTTCGTCTTTCCCGTCTACCGCGGCGATCGGGTTCCCCGCTGGAAACTGGCCCTGGGTCTCGCCTTATACCGCGTGCTGGCCGCCGGCGGGAATGTGCCGCGACCCCGCATCTTCGGCAAGGCGGGCATGCTGTCGCTCGAACCCAATCTTCGGGTTCGCGGGCTCACCGGCGGCGGACTCTACCACGACGCCCAATGCGACGATGCGCGGCTGGTCATCGCCACGATCCGCTCGGCCACGCGGCACGGGGCCCTGGCCCTGAACTACGCGTCGGTCAGGGGCCTGGTTACCGAGGCCGGACGGCTGGTTGGGGCCGACGTGGAGGACCTCGCGGGGGAGGCGGGAGAAGGGGGAAGGGAGACGGCAGTGATCAAGGCTTCCGTCATCGTGAACGCCACCGGTCCCTGGACCGATCAGGTCCGGCGGCTGGAAGACCCCACGGCGTCGCCGCTGCTTCGCCTGACCAGCGGCGGCCACATCGTGGTGCGCCGATCCCGGCTGGGACACACCCGCGGCATCACCTTTACCAGCCCGGTCGATGGCCGGGTGATGTTCGTCCTCCCCATGGGAGACTTCTCCTATGTGGGAACCACGGACCGGGATTTCGAGGGCGATCCGGCTGAGGTACGCCTGACGGACGCCGACCGGCAGTATCTGCTCCGCTCGGTGAACGGTCTTTTTCCTCATGCCCATTTGTCCGAAGAGGACGTGGTGTCGACCTGGGCCGGGGTGCGCCCCCTGCTGGCCGCCGATCCGACTGCTCACCCGGATGCCGTTTCCCGAGAGCACCGGATCGTCCGGGGCCCACTCGGCATGGTCACGGTGACGGGCGGGAAGCTCACCACCTTTCGCCGCATGGCGGGCGAGGTGGTCGACCAGGTCTTCCGGCACCTGGGAATCGAACCGCGGGTAGCGGCGACCGAGACCGAGCCCCTGGTCGGAGGCGAATCGGCGGCCTGGGGAAGCTTTCTTCAGGGCGGAGTCGACCTGGGGATTCCGGCCGCTACCATCGACCATCTGGTTCATCATTTCGGCACCGAAGCCGCCGCGATCATCAACCTGGTTCGGACCGACCGGCAGCTCATGCACCGGATCCACCCCGATCACCCGGCCATGGCCGCCGAAGTGGTGCATGTCGTACGGCGCGAGATGGCGGTCCGGGTGGCCGACGTGCTGAGCCGGAGGCTGCACCTGACTACGGAAACCGCTGACGGTGGCCGAGCCGCCGCGCGCCCGGTGGCCGAGCTGATGGGCCGCGAGGCTGGGTGGAGCGCGGACCGAGTGGAGCAGGAAGCGCTGCGGTTCGAGACCGGTGACGCCGCCGCGAAGAACTCGTTAGAATCGCCGCCGCCCTAGCACACTTCCCGGGCATCCCGTAGCTTGGGTCGTTCCCTGACAAGGCCCCGGGTGGACCCAGTTCTCTCGCGGATCTCCGCCGCCCTCGCGGACCGCTATCGCGTCGAGCGCGAGCTCGGGTCGGGCGGCACGGCGCTCGTGTTTCTCGCCGAAGACCTCAAGCATCACCGGCGGGTCGCGATCAAGGTTCTCAGGCCGGAGCTGGCCGCGACGCTGGGTCCGGAGCGATTCCTGCGCGAGATCGAGATCGCGGCCCAGCTCGAGCACCCCCACATCCTCACCCTCATCGACTCCGGGACCGCCGCCGGACTGCTCTTCTTCAGCGCCCTCGCCGCTCATTGCGAGCCGCTAGGCAGCAGCACCAGGACTCCGCCCGACCAATGTCGTCGCGATATCGGCGCGCCCCACAGTTGACCGGACTTTCCATCGGCCCTACTTCTAAAATACCGCACTCTGGAGCCGTCGATGCGCCACAGACTTGCGCCCGCCCTTGCTCTCGGTTGGTCACTCGCTGGCTGCATGGAAGGGAGCACTCCCCCGGCAGGCGAGGCCGGCAGCCCCACCCAGATCCACCACGTGGCGGAGAGGAACACTGAGCAAATTCGTGCCCTCGACCGGGAGAAGACGGTCGTGCTATTGCCCGGCGGGATACTGGAAGAGCATGGACCCTACTTGCCGTCGTTCGCCGATGGCTACGTGAGCGAGCACGTCACCGACGCGCTCGCGAGGGCGATCGCGGCTAGACCGGGATGGACGGCACTTCTGTTCCCGCTCATTCCACTCGGCGTGGCCCCCGCGAATGAAATCGGTAGCAAGTACACGTTCGATGGCAGCTACACGGTGCGATCCACTACCCTGCGCGCGGTCTACATGGATCTGGCCACTGAACTCGGCGAGGGAGGTTTTCGCAACATCTTTGTCGTCCATTTTCACTTGGGGCCGAACCAGAGCCGGGCACTGGACCAGGCGGCTGACTATTTCAATGACACATACGGTGGACAGATGGTCCACCTGGTTGGCCTGATGCCAGTGATCGGCAGTTATGCGGGCGCTGCACAGAATGCCACCGAAGCCGAGCGTGCTGAGAACGGCTTCGGTGTTCACGCGGATCTCGTCGAGACCAGCATCAACCTCTTCCTACGGCCCCACTTGGTCGCACCAGGCTACGCGGAGGCGCCCTCGTTCACCGGAAATAGCATCAGCGAGCTCATTCCCGCAGCGGAGCAAGCGGGCTGGCCGGGCTATCTTGGATCGCCACGCCACGCACGCCCCGACATCGGGGCGGCTGCTCTGACTTCGGTCACCAACACGATTACCGACCTCGCACTAAAGATCCTCGACGGCTTCGACTATCGGCAGATACCTCGTTACGGCGATGTCACAAGGAACGACTCCGGGAACGCCGTCATCGACCGACGCGCCACCGCTGACGAGCAGGAGAACGAACGCAGGCAAGTCGCCTGGCTCAGGAGGACGGGGCTTCCATAGGTAAACACGCCGCTATCGACCCCACCGCATGGGCAGCGCATATACCTGGGCACCGACTTGCTCGGGCGCCGATCGGCGAACGGGGCCGGCAAGTAGATGACCTAGCCCCGGGGCGCGTTGCGCTGTGGGGTCTCTTGGGCGGAGGGGCTCCGGCGATCCTATTCGCCGGGCTCGGGTGGGTTTTCGGGGCCCCCCGGGCTGTCTGGGCACCCTTGGCAGCTCTGGGTGTGTCAGTGCTGGGGTGAGCGCCGGGTTGGCCACGGCGGCGGTAGCCGCTGCCAAGCGACGGGGAATCGCCTCACGCGCAGAGCCACCCACGCTCGGGGCAACCTAACCCCGGCATTTGCGGCTGTCGGCCGCGCGCTGAAATGCAGGCCGTTGATATGACTGGGCTGTTGTCAAGAGCGACGACGTCGGCTACGCTGGCATGGGCTCTCCTTTTTCCCAAAAGGCATCAGACGGAGGAGACCACGGGGGCTCGAGACAGCTTCGACGATCATCCTGCTGATATTCGCCGGTCAGTGCGTCCGGCACCGGAGCGGCACGAAGTGGATGCGTCGGGAGCGAGCTCGTTCTAGGCGCACGGATTCCGTTGGACTGCGACGTGACCGCATAACGGCCTTCGAGTGCTCTCCCTGATCGGTCCCCGAGACCCACGCCGTCCCTTCCCGCTAGTGGACCGGCACCGATGGCGGCTCGAGGTCGCGCATCACGGCCCACAAGAAGCCGACCAGTTCGCG
>DASWKS010000504.1:0-3453 GCA_036396495.1 Gemmatimonadales bacterium | reverse complement strand
ACACGACTAAAATGGTTCCTCCTCCCCGACCGGTGAGGGCGGTACAGGACACGGCGATTTATCGCCGCCCCCCGGTGACTCCGATGGGGGCGTTCTTTCGTTCGCTGGTGCTGCCGGGGTGGGCTCAGGCCAAGCTGGGCCGGCGCCTGACCGGCGGGATCTTCCTCGCGTGGGAAGGCGTGACTCTGGGAATGTCCCTCAAGGCCGACCGCGAGCTGCAGTACCTCAAGCAGCGGGGTGACTCCGCCGAGGCCCTGGAAGACAAGCGGCAGGAACGGGAGGACTGGCTGATCCTGCTGGCGTTCAATCATCTCTTCGCCGGGCTGGAGGGGTACGTCGCCAGCCACCTCTGGGATTTTCCGCAGGACCTGCGCATCCGGACCGCGCCCCACGGCTTCGGGGCGATGGTCAGCCTGCCGATCCGGATTCGATGAACCGCGCCCCCATCGGCATTTTCGATTCGGGCCTGGGCGGGCTCACGGTGGCGCGAGCCGTGTTCAATCGCCTGCCGCACGACTCGACCATCTACTTCGGGGATACCGCCCGGGTGCCCTACGGGCCCAAGTCACCCGATACCGTGCGCCGTTACAGCCGCGAGATCCTCGATTGGCTGCTCTCGCAACGCGTCAAGGCGGTGATCGTGGCCTGCAATACCAGCACCGCGCACGCCCTCGAGACCCTGCGCCGGCAGTCGCCGGTCCCGGTCATCGGTGTGGTCGAGCCCGGAGCCCGGGCCGCGGTGCGGGCCGGTGGGGGAGGGCCGATCGGCGTGATCGGCACCGCGGGCACCGTCGCCAGCGATGCCTATCAACGAGCCATTCACGCGATCGCCCCTGGTATTCGAGTCTTGCAGCAAGCCTGTCCCCTGCTCGTCCCGTTCGTCGAGGAAGGATGGTTCGATCATCCCGCGGCCGAACTGGTGGCGCGCGAATACCTGGCCCCGCTCATGCGCGAGGGGATTCAATCGCTGGTGCTGGGGTGCACCCACTACCCCTTGCTCAAGCCGCTCTTCCGCCGGGTACTCGGCCCCGCGGTGACGTTGATCGACAGCGCCGAAGAAACCGCCACCGCAGCCGCCCAGGCGCTGCTCGAGGTTTCCCTGGAGGCTCCCGCTGATCAGCAGCCGGTCCACCGTTTCGCGGTGAGCGACGATCCGGCGCGCTTCGTGACGGTGGGGTCTCGGTTTTTGGGGGAGAGACTGGGAGAGGCGGAGCTGGTGTCATTGACGATTGACGATTGACGATTGCTTTCTGGCGCTCGTTCCACGGAGCCGGCACGACGCAATCGTCAATCGTCAATCGTCAATCGTCAATGGAATTGCCTCAGCTCCACCCCCGCCTCCGTCGCCACCGCATACCGCAGTCCGTCCAGCCACGCTCCGGGGTTGAGATACCGCCGGCCGGGAAAGGGCTCCGACAGTGCCACCCGGTGGGTGTGTCCCATCACCAGCAGAGCGATCGACGGATCGTTCCTGAGCCGGAGCTCGGCCCAAGCGCGCTGGGCCCGGGCCGCGCGGTCCAGCACTTCGCCTTCCCGGGTACTGTCGGCCAGCCGCCCGCTCAGACGATCCACCAGCCAGAATCCGAAGTCGGGGGGCAGGCTGCGAAAGCCGGCGATGGTGATCGGGTGGCGAGTCAATCGATGCATCAGACGGGCGGACCAGTGCTGCTCCGCGATTCCGTCGCCATGCAGCGCCAGCACCGCGCTGCCCCCCAGCTGGAAGCGCAACCCCTCGCTGCCGAACCGGACCTTGGCGTCGCGATCCCAGAAGGAGTCGCCCCAACGGTCGTGGTTGCCGCCGGTCATCAGCACTGGAACTCGCCGGGCCAGGTGGGCCAGCGCGCTGGCGATCCGGAACCCGCTGCGGGGAATGGCTCGGCGCCAGGCGAACCAGAAATCAAAGAGATCGCCGTTGACCAGGAGCGCGTCCCCCAGCTCGGGGACCTGCTCCAGAAATGCCAGCATCGCCGTTTCGACCTCGTCGGGGACCGCGCCGAGATGGGCATCGCCCACGATCACCAGCTGCTGGCCAACGGAATCGGTCATTGACGATTGTCGATTGATGATTGACGATTACGTCCCGCGCGGAGTTGGAACGCCGCGCCCCAATCGTCAACCGTCAATCGACAATCGTCAATGTCTCCTGAAGCCACCGCCGACGTCATCCACCGGGTCACCTACTCCGAGACCGATCAGATGGGGGTGGCCTATTACGGCTGGTACACGGTCTGGCTCGAGAAGGCCCGCACCGAGTACCTGCGCCAGACCGGGATGACCTACCGGGAGCTGGAGGCTGGTGGCCTGCGGCTGGCCGTCAGCGAGGTTCGGATCCGGTACCGCGCCCCCGCCCGCTACGACGATCTGGTTCGGGTCCGCTGCTGGGTGCGGGAGATTGCGTCACGTCGGGTTACTTTCGGGTACGCCGTTGAGCTGGCCGAAACCGGGACGCTCCTGGCCACGGCGGAGACCGCCTTGCTGGCCCTCGACCAGAACTTCAACCCCGTGCGGTTGCCCAACGGGCTGCGCGAGCGGCTGCCACCCAGCCCTGATCCGGTCCGAATTTGACTTGAGAAAGTAGTTTAGATCTACAGCGTATCATGTCATCAAATAATGAGATACTGCCACAGCCGATACGCTGGTTACGTTGACCGCCTGATCCCCGGCCTCTATCTTTCCCTGGTCGCGGCCTGTTCCACCGGGACGCCCGCCCTGGTCCTGCCGGCCAACGGCACCCCCGCCGCGGCGGAGGAAGCCAAGTCCTGGGTCCGACAGATGCACCCGGGGGTATTGGTGTTGCACCGGTTCCGGTGGCAATACCAGGACCGGGATGGGGCCGGCGGAGGGCGAGGAAGCGCCCGGATCACACCGGGGGACTCCCTGCGCCTCGACATGATCGGCCCCCTGGGGACCGGTCGCGGTGCCGCTTTCGTCATCGGCGACCGACAGCAGTGGGCCGAGCCGGAGGAGGAGGTCCGCAAAGTCGCCCCCAGCTTTCCATTGCTGTGGGCCATGCTGGGCCTGCCCCGGCTGCCCGAGGGGTTCGAGGGTGTCACCCGATTCGAGGCGGCGCAGCTGGTGGCGTGGCGATTCGTTCGGGGACCGGATACCGTGGAAATCGCCCGATTGGCCGGGCCGCCTGTCCGCCTGATCGCCGATGTCCGGGAGAGCGGTGTCCGGCTGGGCCGGGTCGAAACCATGTTTACTGAAGCAGGCGGGCTCAAGTCGTCGCGACTCGATATTCCCGGCGTGGAGGCCCGACTGCAACTCAACTACTATGAGACCTCACGCCCCACGGCCTTTCCGCCGGATACTTGGCGTCCGCCTGAGCGTCAGCCTTAGCGCGCTGCTGCTCGGCGGGTGCATGTACGGATTCGCGGGCGGCGGATTGCCCGAGGGAATCCGCACGGTGGCCGTGCTTCCCTTCGAGAACCTGACCTCCGATCCCACCCTCAC
>DASWKS010000503.1:0-5862 GCA_036396495.1 Gemmatimonadales bacterium | reverse complement strand
CAGCGAGCAGTGGGACGAGGTGATGGTGCAGGAGTTCGTGGACGGGCGGGAGTTCTACGTCGGGTTCCTCGGTCCGGGGGTGCTTCCGCTCTCGGAGATCTCGTTCGAGACGTTGCGGGAGGGCTACTGGCGCATTGTGTCCTACGCCGCCAAATGGGTCGAAGGGAGCCCCGAGTACCAGGGCACCGTCGCGGTCTGTCCCGCCCAGGTGGAACCCGCCCTGGCCGAACGTATCGTGGAAGTGGCCCGGATGGCCTGGGACGCCCTGGCGGGGGAGGGCTACGGACGGGTCGACCTGCGGGTGAGCTCCGAAGGCAAGCCCTGGGTCCTCGAGGTCAATCCCAATCCCGATCTCTCCACCGACGCCGGCTTCGCGGGCATGGCCCGGGCCCACGGATGGGATTACGACCAGTTGGTGGGCCAGGTGGTGGACGAGGCGCTGGTACGGGCCAGCCGCCGCTCGGCCGACGAGGGGCTGGTGCGCCAGATCGCCGGATGACTACCACGGCCGGCGCGGTCACGCTTCGTCCCCTCGCCGGGCGCGACCACGCCGCGGTCGAGATCATGACTCGTGCGGTCGGCGTCTTCCGCCGCGACGAAATCCCGGTAGCCCTCGAAGTCTTCCAGGCCGCCGCATCCCGCACCGACACCTACGAGGGCCTGGCGGCGGAGCGGGACGGCCGACTGGTCGGCTGGATCTGCTGGGGCGCCACCCCCTGCACCCTCGGCACCTTCGATCTCTACTGGATCGTGGTCGATCCCTCGTGTCAGGGACAGGGGATCGGCACGCTCCTGCTCCAGGCGATGGAACAGGCCCTCGCGGGACGGGCCCGTCTGATCGTCGTGGAAACCGCGGGACGGGCGGACTACGCACCGACCCGGGCCTTCTACCTCAAGCACCGCTACCAGGCGGTCGCCTGCATTCCCGACTTCTATGCGCCGGGAGATGACCAGGTGACCTTCGCCAAGGCATTGACGATTGACGATTGATGATTGACGATTGCGTCAGGCCGGGAATCGGTGGCCGGCAATCGTCGATCGTCAATCGTCAATCATCAATGCGCCACTGATGCCCTCGACCGGTGCCGGAATCCGGATCGATCGCTGCATCTGCATGCGGATGACGTTCGAGTGGCTGCTGCCGTTGGCACGCGCCGGTGGCTGGACCCTGGATGACCTGATGCGGGAAACCGGCTGCGGCGCCCAGTGCGGCTTGTGCCGGCCCTATCTTCGACGGATGCTCGCCACCGGCGAAGTGGTATTTCACGATATCATCGAGGATCACGGGTGAACCGCGGCTGGTCCCGACTCTACCATCCTGCCCCGCTCACCTGGGCGGCGGTGCTGCTGGGCTGGGTCGGCGTCTACGCCGCCTACCGCGGCTCCACCCTGGGTGCGGTCTTCGCCGCGTTCGCGATGTTGGCCGGGACCACCGCGTTCTTTCGGGGGCGGGAGCTGGGTCGGCTGCGACGCCAGTCGCTCCGGACCGCGGTCGAAGCGGCCGCCGCCCGCAATCGGGCCCTGACCGCCCTGCGCGAGCTGGGAGGCCGGCTGCTGCAGGTCGACACCCTGGAGCAGCTGTTCGATGAAGTCACCCGGGCGGCGCTCGACCTCTTTCTGGCGGAAGGGGCGGCGCTGCACCTGGTGGTGGAGGAGGGGCGGTTTCTCAAGGTGATGGCCGCGCGGGGGACCTATTCCTCCCGGCTGGGCGCGCTGATCCCGTCGGATCGCTCGCTCAACGGCTGGGTCCTGGTCCACGACCGGGGACTCATTGTGGACGACCTCGGCGCCGACCCGCGATCCCATCCGCCCGAAGGGGTGCCGGTCGAATCGCGCCGTGGCCTCTATGCTCCGCTCCGTTCATCCGGTCTGGTGCTGGGCACCGTCATGGTGAGCGATCGCAACCAGGGGATCGCCTACACCGAGGCCGACCTCGAGCTGCTGCAGACCCTGGCGGACCAGGTGGCGGTGGGAATCGACCGGACCCGCGCCCTGGTCGACCGGCGCTGGACCGCCGAAGCGCTGGCGCTCAAGAACCAGGAGCTGGTTCGGGCCACCCGGCTCAAGAGCGAGTTCCTCGCCAACATGTCGCACGAGCTCCGGACCCCGCTCAACGCCATCATCGGCTTCTCCGATCTGCTGCTGACCGGCGGCTTGGGGCCGGTCGAAGGCGTGCACAAGGAATTCCTGGAGTCAATTTCCCGGAACGGCAACCACCTGCTCGGCCTGATCAACAACGTGCTCGACCTCTCCAAGATCGAGGCCGGCCAGATCAGTTACACCCTCTCCCCCACCGATCTGCGGCAGGCGATCACCGCCTCGGTGACGGACACCGCCAGCCTGCGCACCGCCAAACGACAGAGCGTGGCGATCGATCTGGAGGAAGGGCCGCTCACCATCTTGGCCGATGGCCAGCGGGTGCGGCAGATCCTCTTCAACCTGCTCTCCAACGCCTCCAAGTTCACGCCCGAGAGCGGGCATATCGCGCTCTCGGCCCTCCGAACCCGGGCCCCCCTGCCGGTGCCGGCCGACCGGGCCGACGACCGGCGGGCCATGATCACCCGGGACGCGGTGTGGATCGCGGTCAGCGACGACGGCATCGGAGTCCGGGCCCAGGACACCGGGAAGTTGTTCGTCGAATTCAGCCAGGTCGACAGCTCCGCCAGCCGGCGGGCGCAGGGCACCGGCCTGGGGCTGGCGCTGTGCCGGAAATTCGTGGAGCTGCACGGCGGCACCATCGGGTGCGAATCGATTTTCGGGAAGGGCAGCACCTTCTGGTTCATCCTCCCGGTGGAGGGACCCGTCCGGCGCCAGGAAGGCGGCCTCCGGACCTCCGACGCCGACCGGCTGGAGCGCGGAGCGTCTCTCGCCTAGGCAGCCAGCCGAGGCCGTTGGCGCCCCGACTTGGACCGGCACTAGATTGGCCGGTATGCGGATGTTTCGGCGGGTCCGGTTCCGGCAGCTCCTCACGGTCGTCGCGGCGCTTTCGTTTGGCGCCACGGGACCGGGGCTTTCCGGGGTCGAGCTTGCCGCGCACATCTCCGGACTGGTGGATCTGTCGCACCAGCGGCGGGCGCACCTGGAGCCCGCCGGGCAGTCGGGCCACACCGACCATTGCCAGCTGGGACTGGTCGCCTACGATGGCCGACTGCCGGCCGCAGCCGTCCCCATGCTTCGCCACCGCGCGGAGCTGGCCGAGCGCCCCACTCCTACCTGCCAGGCGGCGCCCCGGTTGCGCCGCTGGGCATTCGGCTTTCCACGCGCACCACCCGTCTGATCCTCGCCCTACAATCGCGGTATCAACCGACCGGTCGAGTCCGAGCTGACTCGGCCGGTCACTGGCCTTTCGCGAGGAGAAGATGCCATGCCGTTGCTCTTGCTGATGTGTCTCATGCCTGGTGAGACGGGACGGATGGGCGCCCTGTCGGGTACGGTGACCGATTCGGGGGGAACTCAGCTCCACTATGTCCATATTGAAGTCGTGGAGATGCACCGCCACGCCGAGACCGACGCCCAGGGCCGATACACGCTGAGTGGGCTTCCTTCCGGCTCGTACAGCGTTTCGTTCGCGCTGGTGGGATATCGTCCGGTGGTTCGGCGGGTGACCATCGGCGCGGCGGACCTGACGCTGGATGTGGTGATGGCCCGCTCCATCATCGAGATCCCGACCTTGCAGGTTTCGGCCTCGGCGGTTGCCACCACGGCGCTGACCTCACCGCAGCCCCTCTCGGTGCTGGACGGCGAAGCGCTAGCCGCGGCGCAGCGTCCCACTCTGGGCGAGACGGTTGAACTGCAGCCGGGACTCCGGAACTTCAGTACCGGTTCGGGCATCGGCAAGCCGGTGATTCGGGGTCTCTCTTCCAATCGGGTGCTGGTGGCCTCGGACGGACTGCGACTTGAAAGTCAGCAGTGGGGTGACGAACATGGCCCCCAGGTTGAAACCGCCGACGCCGAGCGGATCGAGGTGATCCGCGGCCCCGCCAGCGTGCTCTACGGCTCGGATGCCATCGGGGGCGTGATCAACGTCGTCCGCCGGCCCCTGCCGGATGCGATGGATCGTTCGCCGTTCGTCTCGGGACTATTGACCGGCGGCTACGGAACCAACCGTGAAGCGCCGGAGGGCTTGCTGGCGCTCGAGGGGGCCAGCGGGGCGTTCGGCTTCCGGGGATCGCTCGCCGGCCGCCGGTCGGACGACATCAAGACGCCAATCCGGACCCTCAACAACTCGGGCTACTCCTCGTGGGGTGGCTCCGCGGCTGCCGGCGTCCGCGGGTCGTGGGGCAGCTTCGCCCTCGATTATGCCGGCCGGAAGGAACGAGTCGAGATTCACGAGGACCCGGCGGAGGAGCCGGACTTCACCGGCTTCCAGCGGATCGCGGACGACCGGGTTCGCGGCGAGCTCGACGTGCCCGTGGGGTCGAACCGGCTGGAAATCACCACCTCGTGGGCCCGCAACAACCGGCGCGAGTTCGAGGAAGGGGGGAGCGATGAGGTCGCGTTGGGCCTGCGCTCCAAGGATCTGAACGGTGAGGTGCGGCTGCACCACACCATCGGTGACTGGGCCGGAATTGTGGGGGTTGCCGGCAAACGCAACACCTTCGAGAAGTACGGCGAGGAGTCCCTGATTCCGAACTCCGACGCCACCAACCTCGGCGTGTTGCTGTTCGAGCAACGCGAAGCGGGCCAGTGGCTACTGTCGTTCGGACTGCGATACGACCACCGGCGGCTGGAGGTGGAAGACGACGCCGATCTGGCGGTTGCAGCCCAGACTCGCAGCTACAACTCGGTCGCCGGAAATCTCGGTCTGTTGTACCGGGTGTCCGAGCCGGTTGCGCTGGTGCTGAACGTGGGGCGGGGCTATCGCGCGCCGTCGTCGTTCGAGCTGTTCGCCAACGGCGTGCACGAGGGGACCGTTCGCTTCGAACGGGGCGATCCCACACTGACCAACGAGACGTCGATCAACGGCGACCTCGCGCTTCGGGTGCAGCACGGCTCGATCCGCTTTGAAGTAGGTGGCTTCGTCAATCGGATCAGCGACTACATCTTTCCCGATCCGACCGGGTTGACCGACCCAGAGTCCGGGTTCGACATCTTCCAGTACACCCAGGGCGACGCGACCCTCGCCGGCTTCGAGGCCGCGGGAGATTACCACCCCGCCGAGCAATGGCATCTCCGGGCCGGGGCGGATTGGGTCCGGGGCCAGAACACCAGCCTCGGCCAGCCGTTGCCATTCATCCCGCCCTTCCGGGTCACTTACGGTGTCCGGTGGGAGGGAGGGGAGAGCGATGGCCGGGTGCATTCACCCTATGTGGACGTCGGGGGCGAGACCAACGTGGAGCAGAAGCGCCTCGATCCGGAGGACTTTGCGCCGCCCGGTTATACCCTGGTAAACGCCGGTGCCGGGGTGGCGTTCGGCCTCAGTAACCAGATCCTCCACGTGGACCTGGCGGTTCGGAATCTTTTCGACCAGGAGTACGCCAACTTCCTGAGCCGGTACAAGACCTATGCTCCGGACCCGGGACGGAATGTGACGCTCCGCTTGACCTGGCAGTTCTGAACGCCCCTCGCACCAGCGGACGCTGACAGAACTTCGTTCACCAGGCTCGTATCAGATTGGAAGCGGTGGCCCTTACGTCGCGACCGGTCCGAGGTTTAGGCGGGCTGCGGGGAGACTTGGCCGGGGTGAAATTACGGCCACACAGCGTGTCGGACCGACATGCTGTGACGCCCTGGTGAGTTTCAATCGCCTACCGATTGTGGTAAGTGGTGATCAGGTCAGGACGACCGCCCAGGCGCTGCGGCGGACCCCCCGGATACACCCCTGGCTCACGCCGGGGCCGGCGTTGCGCTGGTCTTCGGAAA
>DASWKS010000502.1:0-2821 GCA_036396495.1 Gemmatimonadales bacterium | reverse complement strand
CCCTTCTGGAAGTAGTTCCCCACGATGTCGAGCCGGTGCCGCTCCCCGTAGTTGGTGGAGCCGCGATAGTTGGGCAGCAGGACCGCGTAGCCGTTGCCGGCGTAGACCATGGCATTGACGCCGGGGTTCCAGCGGAGCACGTCCGCCCCGGCGGGTCCCCCGTGGATCTGGACCACCAGGGGATAGCGGCGGCCGGGCTGGTATCCCACCGGCTTCACCAGGATGCCACCCACCGTCTTGCCGTCCTTGGATTTCCAGGAAATCTCCGAGGCTTCGCCCAGGGTGAATTGCCCGGCCTGCGGGTTGGACCGCGTCAGCCGCCGCCAGCGGGCGCGGTCTGCCAGGTCATCGGGCGACGCCACCAGATAGGTATCGCCGGGGCTGGCCGGATCGCTGTAGCTCACCAGGATGACGCCGGTCCGGTCGTCCCGGGTCGCGAACATCGAACCCTGCAGCGTGGTGAGCTGCCGCACCTCGCCGGTCTCGACCGACAGCGCCAATGCCTGGCTGGTGCCCTTGACCCCGTCGGTGGTGTAGAGGGTCTTTCCGTCCTCCGACCACCAGCCCAGGTTCAGATCGCCGTCGTAGGCGCCGCCCAGCTTCTTCCACGGGGCGCCGGCCGGGGTGACGGGCCGGACCCAGATCTTGCTGTCACGGAAATAGGCCCAGTCGTTAGGCGCCGAAAGGGCGATCATCGAGCCGTCGGGCGAGAAGGTGACTGGCCCTTCCCCGACCTCGTTGGTCGTGAGCCGCTCGATCTTCCCCGACTCCAGCTCCAGCAGATAGGCATCCCCGTAGATACCGGTCTCGGTGACGTTCCGCTTATAGCGGTCGTTGGGTGTGCCCCGGAATCCGGCCCACCGGCCGTCGCGCGACAGCGTGACGCCGCCCACCGAGTACTCGACCCCGCTGGTCAGCCGCTTCTCCTCCAGGGTTCCCAGGTCCACCAGCCAGAGGTGCTCGATCGGCTGCTCCTCATTGCGCACGTTGACCGTGAACCGCTTCTCCCGCCGGGTCCGGTTGTCCTGGTCCAGGGTATCGGGCGCGAGGAACGCGATCCGGCGGCTGTCCCACGACAGCTGCCAGTTCCGCACCGGCGTCTTGTGCTTGGTGAGTTGTTTGGGCTTGGCAGAGTCGATGCCGGCGACCGGCAGGGCCCAGAGCTGTCGCTCCTCCGGCTTGCCGGCCGAGTAGACCACCCACTTGCCGTCGCGGCTGACCTCGAAGTCGTCGACCCCGTCCTTGGCGTCGGTCAGCCGCATGGCTTCGCCGCCGTCGATCCGCATGAGGTAGAGCTGGGCCGGCGGGTTGGTCCCGGTCCCGTCGCGGCTGGAGCTGAACACGAACGATTTCCCATCCGGTATCCAACGGGGCGCGTTCTCGCTCTTGTCCTTGGTGAACGTCATCTGGCGGGCGGTCTCGACGCCACCCTCGACCGAGACCAGGTAGACGTCGGTCTGGCGGCGAGCCTCCTTCCAGTCCGGCACCGAGATGGTGTACAGCGCCTGACTCCGGTCCGGACTGATGGTGACTCCGCCCGCATTCCGGAATTGCTGCACATCGAGGAACGTCATCGGCCGCGGAGCCTGAGCGGCGAGGACACCGGGGACCATGCCGAAGGCAAGGAGGAGACTGGCGCGCATGTACATGCTCCTGGGATACTTGGACCGAATGGGGAACCTAATCTCTACGCGGTCGGGGGGAGAGGCGTTGAAAACCCATTGACGATTGACAATTGACGATTACCCGCTGCCGCCTTGGTCTTGAGCGTCGTCACCAGCAATTGTCACTCGTCAATTGTCAATCGTCAATGGAGTACCCCTGCCGCTTGGCTTGACGGAAAACTCAAACGCGTCCGGGCGCTGATAGTGTCCGGTCACATCCCGGGTGAAGCCCTCCACCCGGCACTGATCCAGATCAAGCTCCGCCACCAGCACGGCCTCCCGGTCGAAGACCGGCTCGACCACGAACTGTCCGTTGGGAGCGATGATGCAGCTCCCGCCCCGCAACACCAGGGCGTCGGGCGACTGGACCTTGGCCGGATGGGGCTCGAGGCCCGCCGGCAGGATCGAGGCTTTCATCAGCGAACCCGCCGCGAGCACGAAGCAGCGTCCTTCGAACCCGTGGGCGCGGCTCGCCACCACGTGCATCTCCGCTACCGTGGGCCACACCGCCACGTGGATGTCCTCACCGGACTGGTGCAGGGCATAGCGTGCCAGCGGCATCCAGTGCTCCCAGCAGACCAGCCCGCCAATCCGTCCCACCGGCGTATCGACCGCCCGCAGTCCGGCCGTATCACCCGGGCCCCACACCAGTCGCTCGGAAAAGGTGGGGACCAGCTTGCGGTGATGGTTGAGCAGGATCCCGTCGGGGCCCAACGTCAGCAAGGCGTTGTAGAGGGTGCCGCGGCCCGGACCGGCGTCAACCCGTTCGGTGACACCGCAGACCACCACCGCCTCATTGTCCCGCGCAATGGCCTGCAGCCCCTCGAACAGTCCGCCGCGGCCGACCACGACACTCTCCGACGCCAGCCGGGCGTAGGCCTGATTGGCCGGACCCCAGTTCCAAAGCGCCGCATCGCGGCAGGTATCCAGCCAGGCGGGGTAACCGGGAAGCCAGGTCTCCGGAAACACCAGCAGCCGAGCGCCCTGGGCCCGGGCCTCTCGCGCCTTCGCGGCGCTCAGCGCGAGGGTTGCCCCGGCCGTGGACTGGACCTCGGCCTGGATGATCGCGGCGATGACACGGGACATGCGCGTTTCCCCATTGACGATTGACGATTGACAACTGACGATTGCTCCCCGAGGCACGAGCTCACAATCGT
>DASWKS010000501.1:0-7059 GCA_036396495.1 Gemmatimonadales bacterium | reverse complement strand
TCCACCAGGGCGGCGCCTTCCGACAACTGTACGCCTTGGGTTACGCGTGGGGCTTGGAGAGGCCACGGCGCCAAATGCCAACGGGCCCGCAAATGCGGGCCCGTTGGCAGAGGCGCCGGGCGGATTTGAACCGCCGCATGGAGGTTTTGCAGACCTCTGCCTTACCACTTGGCTACGGCGCCGGGACCGCTGAAACTCGCACGACAACGCAGCTTTTTCAAGCTCACCGCCACCGATCAACCTCGAGTTACCTACTGCGAATCGCCGGCGGGCTGTCCTTCCGCCCACTGGGGCCCGACCGGGGCCGGGGCCGTCACCGCGGCGGCGATCACTTCACGGGGCGCCGCGAACCGGCCGATCAGCACATTGGCCGACATGTACCCGGTGGTGTTGAGCAGCGTCTGGAACACGTCGGTGACCGCGGTAGCCGCGCCGAGCAGGAGGACATACTCGGCCGGAATGCCCGCAGCGACATAAGCCGGAAGGCTCCGGGTCGCTGGCGTCACCCGGGGCACGCCGACGGTCGCGGGGCTGATCAGAATGACTGTGGCCGCGAAAATCACTACCTGCTCCGCGCTCAACGGGATGTTCAACAGGTGAGACAGGAACAGCAGCTTGACCGGACTCGTCACCGACCGCGAGAGCTTGAGCATGGCCCCTCCCAGCGGCAGCACGTAGCTCGCGAACACCCGGGCCTGGCCCGGCCCCGTTTCGGCGCTCGCCAGTAACGCGGGAATAGTGGCCAGCGATGAACGGGTGGCCGCGGCCGTGAACTGCGCCGGCATCAGGGCGCGGACCAGCCATCGCCAGGAGACGCCGCCCAGCAGCGTGGTCAGCGGATAGAGCAGCAGCAATGCGGCCACCAGTACCAGGGATTCGACGCCGGTGAAGGCGAGGAGCGCCCCTCCGATCCGGGCCCCGGACAACGCCGCGGAGGTGAGGCCCAGCCCGAACAAGACGACCGGCGTCGCCACCAGCAGCCACTCGACCAGGATGAACATCGCGGCCCGCACCGCACCGAACCCGGCCAGCAGGGTCTCCTGCATCGCCGCCGGAAGCCGCCGGGCGGCCAGCCCGAACCCAACGGTGAAGATCATCAGCGGGAGCAGGTGATTGGCCCCGAACAAGTCGGGTGGAATGAATCCGTCGACCCAGCTGCCCGTCGCCTGCTCCGCGATTTGTGCTGCGCCCGCAACGGAATTGTTTCCCGGCTGAGGCAGCGAGAGCCCCGCCAGCGAAGGCAGCGACATCAGCCAGATGATGAGTCCGGTGCTGAACAGTGCCGTCACCGCCATCAATCCGGCGAAGACCAGGGGGGTCGCCAGGCCCAGCCGGCCCACCACGGCCTTGGAGGTCCGGCCAACACCGACAGCCATGTACAACTGGGCCAGAACCAGAGGGACCACCAGCACCCGGAAGGCGTTGGTCCAGGCCCGCACCAGGGCATCCGCGACGGACAGCACCGGCTGGGACCAGGCCGGCTGCTGCCGCAGGATCAGCATGCCGGCGGCAATGCCGAGCGTGATCCCGGCTACGGCGCGCACAGTCAGTCCCGTGAGCCCGGAACCTCCCGATTTCGTTGGGCCCGGACCTGCCGGAGCGAGATCGGTCACAAGTTGACCTGGTGGAATTGTGATGGAGGGAAGGCAAGAAACCTGCCATCCGAGGGGGCTCCGCGACCGCCCTCGGGTTCACTTAGTCTGGCGCTGCTTTCGGTACAAGTCCAGGATCTCGCGCTCCGTAGTCGTGTCGTCGGGCGCCTTGTCGGGGCGCAGTCCCAGCATCCGGGGAAACCGGAGCGCGTACCCCGGCGCGTCGCCTGATCGGCCGCAGGTATGTGAGGGCGAACGGGTGATCTCGTCGGCCAGCACCTCGACGACGTGACGTGGCTCCACCCACACATCAGGTGTGATCAACGCATCGACCCGGCGCGGCCGAGTGCGGGTTGCCGCCCGATCGAGGCTGGCACGCAGTTCCCGCCAGCCGCGTTCGGACAAGCCGGCCCCGATCTTGGCCACGGTCCGGAAGCGGTCGCGCTTGGGGTCGTACACGGCCGCGAGCAACGAGCCGATGCCCAGCGCCGCGCGTTTCCCCCGGCCCCGCAGATAGCCCACCAGCACCAGATCCACCGTATCGCGCAGATGCGAGTGGTAGGCTCGTTTGAGCTTCACCCAGTGGTAGCCGCGGGCGCCGGCCTGGTAGGCGGCATCCGGCCGTTTGGCCATGATGCCTTCCAGGCCGCGGTTGATCATGTCGTCGAAATAGGCTTGCAACTCCTCGGGGTCTGCCGTCTCGATCGTGTCCGGCACCGCGATCGGACCGTCGCCCCGCACCGAGACCAGCTGCCGCAACCGCCGGGTCCGCTCTCGCTGCGGGCGGTCGAGCCAGCCCTGCTGTCCCAGATACAGCAGATCGAACGCGAACAGCCGGAGGGGATACCGCTCGGCCGATTCGGCGACGCGGGACTTGCGTTTCCGGGTCATGGTGACCTGAAAGGGAAGGAACTCGCCGGTCTCGGGATTGTGGACCAGGGCTTCACCCTCGAGGATGACCCGCTCGGCTTTGAGCTGCCGGCGGATGCCATCGACCAGCTCGGGGAACATGGCGGTGACGTTTTCCAGTCGCCGGCTGAAGGCCCACACCCGCTGGCCGCGGCGATGCAGCTGCAGTCGGAACCCGTCGAACTTGGGCTCGCCCTGGACCGGGCCTAGCCGCTGGACAATCTCCGCGGCCGACGCCAGGCGTTGAGCCAGCGCCGGACGCACCGGGACGCCCAGGGCGGGCCCGATCCGGGCCAGGCCGGATGCGCCCTGGGTGAAGGCCACCCGCACGACATCGCCCAGATCGGCGCGGACGTTGTAGGCATGCTCCAGCAACGGCTTCTTGCCCCGGTCGCCCAGAGCGCCTAACGCCGCGGCCTCGAGAACCGTCTGATCGCCGACCCCCAGGCGCAGGCTCCCCTGGGCCGCGCGCACCAGATACCGGGCTTCGAGGCCGGTGAGTTTGCCCAGGAGGTCCGCCAGCAGGGTGGTCTTCCTGCCTAACGCCCCCGATCCGGCCGCTGCCGCTACCTCCAGCAGCACCTGGTAGGCTTGCCGTACGGTGACCCGGGACCGCGCGGCGGACGCCAGCGACTCCGCCACCAGGCCCATGTCTCCCGCCTTCGCCATCCGGCGCCGCACCTGGTCGGTGGTCTTGCCATAGACGCGCGCCAGGGTGCTCTGGAGGAGCTTTTCGCCGATCCCGGTTTCGACTCCTTCCCAGGGCGGGCGCAGCGTCCCCAGCAACAGGTAGACGACCGGCTCCAGCTCTTCGGGGCGAGCCCGCGCCAGCAGCTCGGCCACCAGCTCGACCAGCTTCAGCCGAGAGGAGGTCGCTTCCAGGGTGGAGAAGGTTCGGGCCAGCTCGAGCAGTCGCATGAGTCGGGTCGGGGTGGCTCCAACGTTCACGAAAAGTACTGGCCTCGGGCGCGTGGGGGGGCGTGCTCCCTCAAGTCTGCTTGATCCTGTGCCGCCCCCTCGCAGACCTTGGGGCGCGCTTAGCTTTCGGCCATGGGCAAGATCCGTATCATCGGCGTTCCCCTCGACCTGGGGCAGAGCCGGCGTGGGGTCGATATGGGCCCCTCGGCGCTTCGCATCGCCAACCTGGCGCCCCGTTTGAGCGAGCTGGGACACGAGGTGCAGAACCTGGGGAACCTGGACGCCCCGGAGCGGGATACGTTGCCCGAGACCAGCCAGGCCATTGATTTTCTTCCCGCCATCGCGACGGTCTGCCAGCGTCTGGCGGTCTACACCGCACAGGCCATCCGGGAGGGCTACATGCCCCTGGTGCTGGGGGGCGATCATTCGGTCGCGGCCGGCTCGGCCGCGGGCGTCGCGACGGCGCTGGCGGAGCGGAATCAGCGGTTGGGGTTGGTGTGGCTCGATGCCCACGGCGACATGAATACCCCCGAGAGCACCCGGTCGGGCAACGTCCACGGCATGCCGGTCGCCCACTTGTTAGGCCACGGCGACGCCCTTCTCGCGGGGATCGCCCAGCCGGGACCAGCCGTCCGGGCCGAGAACCTGGTCGTAGTGGGCGCCCGCGACCTGGACCCCGCCGAGCGGGACCACGCCCGGGCCTGGGGAGTGCGGATCTTCACCATGCGGGACATCGACGAGCGGGGCATGCGGGCGGTGATGTCGGACGCGATCGCTCTCGCGAGCAACGGCACCGCCGGCCTGCACGTGTCGGTCGATGCCGATTTCGTCGATCCGGCGGAGGCCCCCGGCGTCGGCACGCCGGTGCGGGGCGGTGTGACCTACCGCGAAGCCCACCTCGCCATGGAGCTGCTCCACGATTCCCACCAGATGCTGTCCCTGGATATCGTGGAGATCAACCCGGTGCTCGACAGCCACAACATGACGGCGGAATTGTGCGTGGGGTTGGCCCGGTCGGCGTTCGGGCTGCGCATCCTTTGAAGTCGAAGGCGGTCGAAGGGGGTCGAAGGCAGTCGAAGGAGTCGAAGGAGTCGAAGGCGGTGGTCTCAACCTCAACACTGGAAATCCGATGACGGTACCGCCCAGCGACGACGCAGCCCCGGAATCCCCTGGCCCGGACGAACCACCTCTGGAGGCTGCGCCGGTCCGGAAGAAGCGCAAGTGGAAGCGTTATGTGGCCATTGCCCTGCTCAGCCCGCTGCTGGCCCTGCTGTTCTATACGGTAGTGGTGTATAACTGGGCCTATTCGGAGGGCGATCGGAGCGGGATCCTGCGCAAGTTCAGCCGCAAGGGCTGGCTCTGTAAGACCTGGGAGGGCGAGCTGGCGATGACGACGGTGCCGGGGGTGATGCCGGAAGCTTGGAACTTCACGGTGCGGGACGACTCGGTCGCGCACGCGGTGAATGCCGCGCTGGGCCAGCAGGTGGTGCTGCACTACAGCGAACACCGGGGGCTGTGGAGCAGGTGTTTTGGGGAAACTCCCTACTTCGTCAATGCGGTGAGGCTTGTTCCATGACACTCACGTACATCGAAGTGGTCGAGGGGGGTCGAGGGGGGTCGAGGAGAGTCGAGGGCGGTCGAGGAGGGTTACTGCGTGGCTCGCTCGAGGGCTTTCGCTAGCCGGTGAAGCAGGATGCGCACATGGCGGGTCTGATCCTCCAAGTCGCGGTATTTCGATTCAGTGATGTAGCCGTCATCCTTCGCGTAAAGCAGCAGGTACGTCACTTCGCGGAGCGAGCCAATCGCGATACGAATGTGGCGCAGGAAGCCGCGGGGTCCGCGTAACCCACTGCCTTCAACGATGTTCGTGGGGACTGAAAGCACGGCTCGCCGCAACTGACTGGCGAGTTCGAATCGTTCCTCCGCTGGAAACCTGCGAACGATCGCACGAACTTCTCGAGCAAGCTGGTGGGCGAGCTGCCACACTTTGAGTTCTTGGTATCTGGCCATCAAGGCAAGGTGGCAACTACCGGCGAACGAGACATAACAAGGATGCGGCAGAAAGAGTGCCGGATAACGCAACCCTCCTCGACCCTCCTCGACCCTCCTCGACTAGTTAGTGAGCAGACTGGCCGTCGAGAACGTAAGCCCCCGCCCAATCACCACCAGCCACCCCGGCGCGTCGCGATCGGTGCGGCCTCGGTAGACCAGATCGATCCGGGACAGCAGCACATCGGTGGACCGGCTGGGGCCCAGCCGTAACCCGATGCCGCCGTCCCAGCCGGTCCGGTGGCGGGAGCCGGCGTACCAGGCCCCACCCCAGTCGGTGAACAGGGCGAGCCCCAAGTCGATCACCTTGATGAGATCCCGGAACGCCAGATAGCGATACTCGAGCGTGGCATTCACCGCCCGATCACCGCTGAACGCGTGCAGCCGATAGCCCCGAGGGCCCTGCCCCAGGCCCAGGTCGAATTCGCCGCCGGGCCGGGGGTTGTGGAGCCAGCCCGCCCCCAGGTGGGCCACCAGGCTGGCCTTGTCGTAGGGCGTGAACCACACGGTCGCGCCGGTATTGACGGATCCGGAATCGAGACCCACCGAGGTGAACCGCCCGCCCGCTATGAGATCGACATAGGCGAAGGCGCGTTCCGACTGCAGCACCCCGGCGTAGCGGAATCCCAGTCCGGCAAGAAAGCCATCCTGGTCGTGACCGAACGCCTTCGGAGTCAGACCCAGGCTGGCCCGGACGCTGGTGCTCAGGTCGACGTCCTCTTCCCGGCTGGCGGTAAAGCCGCGAACCACCACGTAACGGGAGCGGCGGAATTCCCACCCCACCTCGATCGATCCCTGGGCCACCCGGGGTCCGGTAGTGGCGGAGTCGGGCGTGGTGTAATCGTCCCGCCACACCCGGCCGTTGATGGCGGCTCGGTGGTAGACCCGACCCTCCACCTTCATGGCGCGGCCGAAGCTCACCCCGGCCGCGTCGTAGTTGCGGAACAAGGTATCGCGGGGGAACGGCTCGCCCTCGAAGTAGCGCAGCACCCGCTCGTCCCGAACGTCGAAGCCTGCGTGCCAGCCATACCGGTCGTGGAACGACAGGAAGGGCCGCAGCACAAAGCCGTTGAGGATGGTCCCATCCGATCGATCCTCGACCAGCCCGCCGATGCCAATGGAATTGGCGAAGAGCCGCGGCTGCCGAAAGCCGAACGAGGCGGCCGACCGGTCGGGGTCTTTCTGGTATCCCATCATCAGGCGAGAGGCGGTGCCGAAGAGGTTCTCTTCGAACAGGCTGGCCCGCCAGGCAGTCTGGCCTCCGGTGCTGCGAAAACTGAGCTCCGGCTTGGTGCTCCATCCGTCCTGGGTTTCCACCAGGGCGACCAGCGTCGCCCCCCGCCGCACCGTATCCACCACCACCTGGCGGAATACTCCCAGTCGCCGGAGATTGCGGGCGGTCTCCTCCAGCGCGTCCGAGCGCAGCGCCTGGCCCCGCTCGAACAAGAGCTCCCGCTCGATCACGTACGGCCGCGTGGTGACGTGGAAACGGTTCACCAGCCGGGGAACGAAGAAGGTCGCCTCGCTGTCGGCGAAGATGTTGCGCCGGGTGAGCTCGATCCGCCCGACGACGGGAGGCGGGGGCGAGACG
>DASWKS010000500.1:0-2884 GCA_036396495.1 Gemmatimonadales bacterium | reverse complement strand
TCTGCTCGAATGGGCCGACAGAAAGGGGATCACCTGGCGCGACCAAAACGGGGTGCGAAGACTGAAAAATTGACCGGCTTTCGGATCTTTCGGGCCGATTCTGGATACCCCCACGCTAACATCTGCCAGAATGACGCCTTTTTGCGGTACATGAGTTGCCAAGTCGTAATAACCACAAGAGCAACGAGTTGCACGTTTTGATTGAAGCTAGGTATTACGCCACCGCTAAACCGCGAAATCGCTGAATCGCTAAAGGCAGTTGACGATGATTCGCCCCGAACGACTGACGATCAAAGCCCAGGAAGCCTTCCGCGACGCCGGCGAGCTCGCCCGCGGCCGGGGCAATCCGGTGGTCAACGACGCCCATCTCTTCGCGGCCCTGCTGTCTCAGGACGAAGGGGTCGTCCAGCCCCTGCTCCAGAAGGCCGGCATCAACGTCACCGCGCTGCGGGAATCGGTCGAGCGGGAGCTCGCCAAGTTCCCGGTTCAGAGCGGAGGGGTCGAGCCCACGCTGAGCCGGGAGCTGCACCGGATCTTCGATCTGGCGGAGAAGGAGGCGAAACGTCTCGAGGACGCCTATGTCTCGACCGAGCACCTCCTGGTGGGCTTGGCGGAGGAGAAGGGGACGACCGCCCGGGGGCTGCTCTCCGCCCTCGAGGTCACGGCCGACGACCTCCGGGCGGCAATGAAGGATGTCCGGGGCGCTCACCGGGTTACCGACACCAGCCCGGAAGACGCCTACCAGGCGCTGGAGCGCTTCACCCGCAACCTGACCGACCAGGCCCGAGCCGGTAAGCTCGACCCGGTGATCGGACGGGATGAGGAGGTCCGCCGGGTGATGCAGGTCCTGTCCCGGCGTACCAAGAACAATCCGGTCCTGATCGGCGAGCCCGGCGTCGGGAAAACCGCCATCGTGGAGGGACTGGCTCAGCGAATCGTGAACGGCGACGTGCCGGGCTCGCTCCGGAACCGGGACATCGTGGCCCTGGACATCGGCCAGCTTCTGGCCGGCGCCAAGTACCGGGGCGAGTTCGAGGAGCGCCTCAAGGCGGTGATCAAGGAGCTGGTCGAGGCCGAAGGCCGCTACATCGTATTCATCGACGAGATGCACACCCTGGTGGGCGCGGGGGCGGCCGAAGGCGCGGTCGATGCCAGCAACATGCTCAAGCCGGCCCTGGCCCGGGGCGAGCTGCACGTGGTGGGCGCCACCACGCTCGATGAATACCGCAAGCACGTCGAGAAGGACCCGGCGCTCGAGCGCCGTTTTCAGCCGGTCTTCGTGGGCGCGCCCAGCGTCGCGGACACCATCGCCATTCTCCGAGGGCTCAAGGAGAAATACGAGGTACATCACGGGGTGCGGATCACCGACAACGCGCTGGTGGCCGCCGCCACCCTCTCCGACCGCTACATCGGTGACCGGTTCCTGCCCGACAAGGCCATCGACCTGGTGGACGAGGCGGCCAGCCGGCTTCGGATCGAGATCGACTCGCTGCCCCAGGAAATCGACGAAGTGGAACGGCGCATCGTCCAGCTCGAGATCCAGCGGCAGGCGTTGCTCAAGGAGAAGGACAAGGCGGCGTTGGAGCGGCGCGAGGCGGTCGAACACGAGATCTCGGAGCTCCGGGAACGCTCGGCCGGGATGAAGGCCCAATGGCAATCGGAGAAGGAGGCCATTCAGCACATCCAGACCCGCAAGGCCGAGCTCGAATCGCTCCGCGGCGAGGTGGATCGGGCGACCCGGAAGGGCGATCTGCAGCGGGCGGCGGAGCTGCGCTACGGACGGATCCCCGATCTGGAACGGCAGATCGCGGTGGACGAGGTCCGGCTGGCCGATGTGCAGAAGAACGCCAAGTACCTGCGCGAGGAGGTCGACGCCGAGGACATCGCCGAGATCGTGGCCAAGTGGACCGGGATTCCGGTCAGCAAGATGATGGAGTCCGACCGGGAGCGGCTCACCCGGCTGGAGGAAGAGTTGCATCACCGGGTGGTGGGGCAGGAGGAGGCGGTGGCGGCGGTGGCCAATGCGGTTCGACGCAGCCGGGCCGGTCTGCAGGACCCCAATCGCCCCACCGGTTCCTTCATTTTCCTGGGCCCCACCGGCGTGGGCAAGACCGAGACCGCCCGGGCGCTGGCCCAGTTCCTCTTCGACGACGAGCGCGCCATGGTGCGGCTCGACATGTCGGAATACATGGAGAAGCACTCGGTCGCGCGCATGATCGGGGCCCCGCCCGGCTATGTGGGTTTCGAGGAGGGCGGCCAGCTCACCGAAGCCGTCCGGCGCCGGCCCTACAGCGTGGTGCTGTTCGACGAGATCGAGAAGGCGCACCCCGACGTGTTCAATGTGTTGCTGCAGATTCTGGACGAAGGCCGTCTGACCGACAGTCAGGGCCGCACGGTGGATTGCCGCAACACCGTGATCATCATGACGTCCAACGTGGGGTCGGCGCACATTCTGGAATGGGCCGGGCAGGCGGACCGGCGGGCGGGGGGGCTAGGGCTGGCGGGCTGGGAACAGGTGGCGGAGCGAGTCAAAGGGGAACTGAGGCTCCACTTCCGGCCCGAGTTTCTCAACCGGGTGGATGACATCGTGGTCTTCCGTCCTCTGTCGCGGGACGACCTGGGCCGCATCGTCGAGCTGCAGCTGGAGCACCTGCGCCGGCTGCTCGGAGGCCGGAAGATCGCGCTGGAGGTGACGCCGGAGGCGAAGCGGCTGGTCGCTGATCTGGGATACGACCCCGTCTACGGTGCACGGCCGCTCAAGCGGGTCATCCAGAACCGAATCCAGAATCCCGTGGCGCTGGAGCTGCTCGAAGGGCGGTTCAGCGAAGGGGATACCATCCGGGTGGAGGCGCTGGATGGGAGTCTTTCCTTCGCCAAGACCTCG
>DASWKS010000499.1:0-7688 GCA_036396495.1 Gemmatimonadales bacterium | reverse complement strand
CTATGGAGTTGGTCTTGGGCTGGGAGCCATTGTGTGGTGGCTCTGGGAAGGATGCAGGATCATATGAAACCCAAGGTTGGCGGTCTCAGAGGGACGCAAGGCCAGGCACTGGTCGAACTCGCCCTGTTGCTGCCGTTCCTGATGCTGCTGTTGCTGGGAGTGCTGGAGATCAGCCGGGCCTGGCAGCACAAGCAGACGCTGACCGATGTGGCGAGGGAAGGAGCCAGGCTCTCGGTCATCGACAACGCACTGGTGACGAAGGACAGCACCACCGCGTTGATCAAGTCGATGATCGCCAATGCAGCCTTCGATTCCAGCACGGTCACCATCGTCTGGCCTCTCGGATGCCGCTGGACCGGTGTATGTACGCCGTTGATTGGGAGAGGCGAGATCACCGCAGTCGAACTGACGCAACAGCATCAGTTCGTGGCGATCCACCGGCTGGTACAACTGGCGACCAACGGGAGCGGGCAGATGACGCTCCGCACAACCTCGCGGATGCGGGTCGAATGACGCGGGCAGGAGGTCTTTAGCTGATGGCGGTTCGAACCCGATCACTCGTGCTGCTGTTCCTCGCTCTGGCTTCGGGCGGAGCCGCGGCCTGGCTCTCCCTCGGCTATCTGCGTCGACAGACCCAGCCGCTCCTCAGCGCCGGCTCCGTCAGCGGGAAAGCCGTGGTGGCGGCCAAAGACCTGCCGGTAGGGACAGTTGTGACCGAGAACGACGTCCGCCTGGTGGACTGGCCCGGCAACGCCCTGCCGCCGGGACTCATTTCATCCCCTCAGGACGCCATCGGGCGGGGCGTGCTGAGTGGCGTCCGGCTCAACGAACCGTTTCTCGAAACCAAGCTGGCCCCGCGCGGTACCGGCGGCGGCATGCCGGTCCTGATCACCGATAAGATGCGGGCCATGAGCATCCGGGTGGACGACGTGATCGGTGTCGCCGGATTCGTATTGCCCGGAACCCGGGTGGACGTGCTGCTTACCGTTCCCGGGGCCCCGGTGGCGTCGGAGCCGACCACCAAGGCCCTCTTGCAGAACATCCAGGCTCTTGCCGCGGCCCAGTCATTCCAGGTGGATGCCCAGGGGAAGGCCCAGCCGGTGCCGGTGGTGACACTCCTGGTGACTCCGGAACAGGCCGAAACTTTGGCCATGGCAGCTCACCAGGGCCGGATCCAGCTCACTATGCGGAACATTCTGGATACCACCCTGATACGGACCACAGGAGCCCGGGCGAGCAGTCTGTTCGGGCCCGGGCGGCCGGTGCAGGGACCTCTGGTGCAGGGCTACCGGCGGGTGCCCTCGGTGAGTGCGCCCCGGCAATCCGCCAACGAAGAGACCATCATCGAACAGTTCCGCGGGGGCGAGCGCAGCTTGATTCGCTTCTCGCGGCCCCGGCAGCCCGACCGCGACACCGCCCCCGAGACACGGGAGAACCGATGAGCCTTCGCCACCGCGTGATCCTCGCCGCCCTTCTGGTAGGAGTGATGCTCCCACCCGCTCTCGCGGCGCAGACGGTCCTGCAGCGGCCGGCGCAAGCGCTTTCGCTCCCCAGGGGTACCTCCCTGCTCCTGACCAACCCGTCCGGTGTAGGGAGAGTCACGACCGGAGATCCGGCGATCGCCGAGATCCTGGTGGTGAGCCCCACCGAGCTCTTGATCAACGGGCGGGGCTTGGGCTCCACCACTATGATCATCTGGGAGCCGGGGAACGTGAACCCCAGGGTTTACGCGCTGGAGGTGACCATCGACACCCCCGCCCTGGAGCGTTACCTGCGCCAGGCCCTGCCGGGTGAAACGATCACGGTGAATGCCAGCGGCAATTCGGTGACGCTCTCGGGCAATGTCCAGGATCCCTTTGCGGTCGACCGCGCCCTGGAGATCGCCCGGGCTACCGGGGTTGCGTCAGTGGTGAACAATCTCATTTCTCCTCCAGCCGTTCAGATCATGCTCAAGGTCCGGTTCGCCGAGATCAACCGGAGCAACCTGAAAGACTGGGCCTCGGCGCTCCAGGCCCTGAATCCGCAGGAGCTCGATTCCGACGGGGACTGGTTCGGGCAGACTATTTCCGACGGCTTGATCAGAATTCTGCTGACCAACCCCAACGCCAACGCCCAGGCGCTCATCAACGCTTCGTTCACCAAGGGTATCCTAAGGAGCCTGGCCGAACCCAACCTGCTCACGCTCCCGGGCAAGGAAGCCAGCTTCCTCGCCGGAGGCGAGTTTCCGTATCCGACCGTGCAGGGTGCTACCGCAGGAGGGGTCGGGCAGCAGGCCATCACTATCACGTTTCGCGAATTCGGTGTCCGGCTGAAGTTCACCCCCAACCTCACCCAAAGCGGAGCGATTCGCCTCAAGGTCGCGCCTGAAGTCTCGACCCTCGACTTCGCCAACGGTCTCACGATATCGGGTTTCGAGATTCCTAGTATCCTGATCCGGAAAGCCGAGACCGAGGTCGAGCTGCGTCCCGGTCAGTACCTGGCCCTGGCCGGCCTGATCGACAACGGGACCATCGAGAACGTGTCAAAGATCCCGTTGCTGGGAGATATCCCGATTCTTGGTCATCTGTTCAAGTCCACTCAGTACCGGGCTCGGCAGACCGAGCTGCTGGTGCTGGTGACCCCGGTCCTGGTGCAGGCCAGCGAGGTTGCTCAACCGCTTCCGACCGGCGAGCCGATTACCTGGAAATGGCCCGGGTGGATGCGGCGCGAGTTGCAGAGTCAACCGCAGCGCTGGGGCACTCCGCCCGGCCCTGCGACCCAACGTCCCTGAGGTAGTCCGGAAGCAGTTGGAGGCAGTCCTGGAGGTGGTTATGCGCCGGTCGGTGCTCAACAAACGCGGTTCGGTGATCGTGTTGGTCGCAGTGTCCCTGGTGGCCCTGATGGGAATGGCGGCCCTGGCGATTGATCTTGGAATGCTTAGGAAGGTCAAGGCAGAAGCGCAGCGAGCTGCCGATGCCGCCTCGCTGGCTGGGGCAGCCGCATTTCTCTACGATATGTCGATGGCCGACAAGGTCAACAGCGCCCACTCCTGGGCGCAGCAGGCCGCCGATACGAACTACATGCATGGTGAGAAGATCGACACCACGACCGAGATAACTGTCACGGTCATTCCGGACAGCGCCAAAGTGCGGGTCAAGGTCCGCCGGGCGGCCATCGGGGTCTGGTTCGCCAAGATCTTCGGGATCAACAGTCTGCCGGTCGGGGCGGTGGCGGCGGCCGAAGCATCCGACCTGGGGAGCGGCGCCGCGGCCTGCGTCAAGCCGTTCGCGCTTCCGGACATGTGGCAGGATACCCAGGACGGCAACGGTGGCATCGCCAATCGCCTGCCTGACGGCACCGAGGAGTGGCTCTGGAACACCGGGGTCGATACCTATGCCGCTGCGCACACTCCGACGGAGGGACTCGGAACCGGATTAGGGAGCGATTGGAGAAACACGACTAACCCGTTCGAGCGGGACTGGGGCAGGCAGATCGTGATGCGTCCCAGCGTCAGCGAAGGTAATCCCTCTCAGCCCTGTCCGGGTGACCTCCAGGGCAACAAGTGTTACGTGCCCGGCTGGTGGGGCCTCTGGGGCGGCAACAATCCAGACATGAGAGACAAGATCCTCGGCTGCGACGGCACGGAGACCGAGCTGGATACCACTGTCGAAGTCGAGACCGGGTGGCGCCAGACCCTCAATACCGCGGTTGAGACGGTTTACAACCGCGATCCGGAAGCCCGCTGGGACCCGAACGCCACCAGCCCATTTCCCAACAAGGTGGGGAGCGTGGTCGGATCCAATCTGGGTCCGCCGACCAGTACCGCCTGGATGGAGAGCGACCGGGTCTGGATCATGGCGATGGTGGACCCGGATGACATTCCGCCGGATCCCTCGGACCATGACACCGAGTTCAACAACTTTATGGTGTTCTTCTTCGAGGGGTGCATAGACGAGAGCGGAATAGGGACGCCCGGGATGCCCTGCGGGGCCCAGAGCATGCTGGTTGGCCGATTCCTCGGAAAAGTCGCGGGCTCGGGAACGGGGCCAACGACCGGGACATTGCTCACCCACATCCGGCTGGTGGAGTAGGCACCCAGCCCGATGCCACGTCATCGCTCCCTTCGCGCGGTCCTGATCAGCCAGGATCCCCGAGTCCGTGAAACCATCACGGGTGTTACCCGCAATCACGGCGGGGCGCTCTCGCTGGTCCTGGAGCTGGACGTGGCCCTACCCGCCTTCACCGGCGCTCAATTCAAGGCGGTGGAGCAGACGTCCCCGGCGGTGGTCTTTGTCGATTTCGCCGCCTCGCCTGATCTGGGCATCTCCCTGATCGGCGACCTGGCCCGGGCCGCCGATCAGAAGCTGGTCCCGGTGGGAATCGGTGAGGCGCTCTCATCGGACCTGCTGCTTCGGGCGATGCGGGCGGGACTGGCGGAGTACTTGATCAAGCCGCTCACTCCGGCGGCGGTCTCGGAGGCAGTCGACCGGCTTGGCTCCAGGCTACAGCTGGAGGAGGAGGAAGATCGGGTCATGGCCCGGACCCTGGCGTTCTTCAGCGCCAAGGGGGGCTCGGGCTCCTCGACCGTGGTGGCCAACCTGGCCATCGAGCTGAGCAAACTGACGTCCAAGCGGGTGCTGGTGGTGGATCTGGACGCCGAGCTGGGGGAGATCTCCCTGATCTTCGGGATCCAGCCTCAGTTCAACCTGATCGACCTGGTTCAGAACTTCCACCGGATGGACTCGGAGCTGCTGGGGTCATACATCGAAAAGCACGGCTCCGGCGTGCACGTGTTGTCAGCCCCGTTCCACCCCGAGCGGGCCAGCGGGATGACCCCGGAGGCGGTGCGGCAGGTGCTCTCGTACCTGCGGGGGCTGTACGACTACGTGCTGCTGGATACCTCCAAGTCGTTCTCGCCCGAGACCCTGGCTGCCTTCGAGCAGTGCGACGAGGTGTTCCTGGTGGCCACGGTCGACTTGCCGAGCCTCCGCAACATCCAGCGCGGACTTCCCATGCTCCGGCGGGTGATGCCCCGGGGTCTGGATCAGGTGCACCTGATCATCAACCGGTACGATCCCAGGATCGAGATCTCGCTCAAGGACGTGGAGCGTACCCTGGACCTCAAGGTCTACGCTACCGTGGCCAACGACTACGAGTCGGTGATGCGCTCCATCAATGCCGGAAAACCGCTCGTCATAACGTCGGCCAAATCTCCGGCGGCCCGGGACCTGCATGCTATCGCCAGCCGGATCGCCGCCGTCGGCCGGACCGAACCGGCCGACCCCGGCCCGGGCCTGTTGACCCGGATGTTCCGGGTGACCAAGCCCGAGCCTGCCAAGGGAGGCAAACGTGGCTGAGCCCAGACGAACCCCGTTGCCCTGGGAAACCAGCACCGAAGCCCCGGTGCGGGCCCCGGGCGGGCCGGCCCCGGCGCCCGACCGCTCCGCCGATTCGGCCGCCCACCAGTTCGCCCTGCTCAAGGGGCGAATCCACCGCCGGCTGCTGGAACGGCTCAACCTCGCCAACCTGGAAAAGACCGACCGGGAGACCGTAGTCGAGGCCATCCGCCGGGTGGTGCACGAGCTGCTGACCCAGGAGAAGGTCCCGCTCAACTTCGACGAGCGCGAGGGCCTGGTCTCCCAGATCCTGGACGAGATCTTCGGGCTGGGACCGATTCAGCCCCTGATGAACGATCCCGAAGTGTCGGACATCCTGGTCAATACCTGGCAGCAGGTGTTCATCGAGCGGCACGGCAAGCTGGAGACGACCGATATCCAGTTCCAGGACGACCGCCACCTGCTCCAGGTGATCGACCGGATCGTCTCGGCGGTGGGCCGCCGGATCGACGACTCCTCGCCCATGGTGGACGCCCGCCTGCCCGACGGCTCGCGGGTCAACGCCATCATCCGGCCCCTGGCCCTGGACGGCGCCCACCTGTCGATCCGCAAATTCAAGCGGGACGCGCTGACCGGTGAAGACCTGCTCCGGCTGGAAAGTCTCAATGAGCCGATGCTGGAGCTGCTGCGGGGAGTGGTCCGGGCCCGGCTCAACGTGCTGGTCTCGGGCGGCACCGGCTCGGGCAAGACCACCCTGCTTAACATCCTTTCGGGCTTCATCCCGGTCGACGAGCGGATCGTCACCATCGAGGACTCGGCCGAATTGCAGCTGCGCCAGCCCCACGTGGTCCGGCTGGAGACCCGCCCGCCCAACATCGAGGGCGAAGGCGCGGTGCCCCAGCGGATGCTGCTGATCAACGCGCTCCGGATGCGGCCCGACCGGATCATCATGGGCGAGGTTCGAGGCGCCGAGTCGGTCGACATGCTGCAAGCCATGAACACCGGTCACGACGGCTCGCTCACCACCCTGCATGCCAATACGCCGCGCGATGCGCTCTCCCGGCTCGAGACCATGATCTCCATGGCCAGCCTCAACCTGGCCGACAAGGCCATGCGGCAACAGATCGCCAGCGCCATCCACGTGGTGGTGCAGACCGCGAGGCTCTCCGACGGCACTCGAAAGATCGTCCAGATCGCCGAGATCACCGGCATGGAAGGCGATGTGGTCACCATGCAGGACATCTTTGCCTTCGACCGGGCCGGAATGGGTGAAGGCGGGAAGGTGCTGGGGCATTTCCGCGCCACCGGCATCCGTCCCAAGTTCGTGGACAAGTTCAGGGCCTTCGGCATCAGCCTCCCGGCCGGGCTGTTCGACAGCCTGGCGGAAGCGCTGCCCCTCCGCGCCAGACGGTAGGCTCCCATGCCGGTCACTACGCTGCTCACCGCCGGGATGGTGTTCCTGGCCGTCGCGCTGGGAACCATCGCCATTGCCCTCCTCCTGGAGTGGGGCCGGGAGCGGCTCCGGGCCCGGGGTGTGGTCAAGCAGTTGCGGGAGTTCAGCGAGCAGTCGTTCAATGCCGAGACCCAGGACCTGGTGCGGAAGACGGCTGCGAGCTCATGGCTGGGGGAGGCTGCGGCCCAACTGCCGCAGATGCGCGACTTCGGCCGGGTCCTGCGCGAGGCCGGCAGTAAGTGGACGGTCGAAAGCTTCCTGCTGGTCTGCCTCGGCATCGCGGCCGCGGCGGGCCTTGGTTTCGGACTGGCCACCGGGTCGGTACTGGGCGCTGTCCTGGGCGTCGCGGTGGGCGGGTTCGCTCCCTACGGGATCGTTCGGTTTCGGGCGACCCACCGGCAAAGGAAGCTGGAAGAGCAACTTCCCGATGCCATCGATCTCATGGGCCGGGCCATGCGGGCAGGGCATCCGCTGAGCGCGGGGTTCAAGATGGTGGCCGACGAAGCCGCCGAGCCGATGGCGTCCGAGTTCCGGCAGGTCTTCGAGGAACAGCGCTTCGGGTTGCCGCTGGACGACTCGCTGCTGAGTCTGAGCGAGCGGGTCAAGCTGAGCGACATGCGGATCCTGGTGACCGCGATCCTGATCCACCGCCAGGTGGGTGGCAACCTGGCCGAGGTGCTGGACAACATCGCCGCGCTGGTCCGGGAGCGGTTCAAGCTCCGGCGCCAGCTCAGGGTCATCACCGCCCAGGGCCGGATCTCCGGCTACGTCCTGGGCGGGATGCCGGTCGTGCTCGGGATCGCGCTCTATACCCTCAACCCCGGGTACATGATGCCGATCTTCACGGAGGAGATCGGGCGGTACATGCTGGCAGGTGCTCTGGTGTTTCAGGTATTGGGTTACCTCTGGATCCGTAGAAT
>DASWKS010000498.1:0-2877 GCA_036396495.1 Gemmatimonadales bacterium | reverse complement strand
CTGGTGTTGCAGGCCTTCGAAGGGACCTTGCGCCAGGGCATGGACTACGCGCTCGAATACCGCATCGTCTGGCCGGCCGGCACCGTCCGCTGGATCGAAGGGCGGGGCCGGTTGTTCCGCGATACCGGGGGGGCGCCCGCCCGGATGATCGCGGTCTGCATCGACATCACCGATCGCAAGCAGGCCGAAACAGCCTTCCTGGAGAGCGAGCAGCGCTTCGGCGGCTTCATGCAGCACCTCCCGGGGCTGGCCTGGATCAAGGACGTGGCGGGACGCTACGTCTACGCCAACGACGCGGCCGTGAGGGCATTCGACGTTTCCCGCCAGGACCTCTACGGCAAAACCGATGAGGAGATCTTTCCGCCGGAGCGGGCGGCCGAGTTCCGCCACAACGACCGACTGGCCCTGCAGAGTCCCGCCGGCTACCAGGCGGTCGAGACCTTGCTGCAATACGACGGGATCCTGCACTACTCGGTGGTGAACAAGTTCCACGTTCCCGCCCCGGATGGCAGGTCCGGGGTCATCGGCGGCATCGCGATCGATATCACGGAGCACAAGCGGGCCGAGGCCGAGCTGCAGAAGCAGAATGTGAGGCTCATGCTCCTGGGTGAGGCCGCCAGCGTGCTGCTGGCCTCGGACACCGCCGGCGAGATGCTGGGCCGGCTGTTCCGGGTCATCAGCGCCCACCTGGGACTGGACACCTACGCCAACTACCTCCTGAATGACGCGGCGGACGGCCTGCAGCTGGCGTCGTGCGGCGGTTTTTCCGAGGCGGAGGCGGACCAATTCCGCACCCTGAAACTGGGCGAGTCAATCTCGGGAACCGTCGCGCTGGAACGCCGCCCCATCGAGGCCTCCCACGTGCAGGAGTCGGACCTGCCCCGTGATCAGAAGGCCAAGCGCTCCGGCATCCGGGCCTATGTCTGCCATCCCTTGCTGACCGAGGGCCGGTTGATCGGGACGCTGGCCTTCGGCAGCCGCAGCCGGGATCGGTTTCCGGCTGATGATCTGGCGTTCCTTCGCACCATCTCCCGGTATGTCACGGTGGCCTCCGAGCGCTTGGGCCTGATCGAGCAGCTGCGTGATGCCGACCGGCGCAAGGACGAGTTCCTCGCCACGCTGGCCCACGAGCTCCGCAACCCCCTCGCCCCGATCCGGAACGCCTTGCACATCCAGCGGCTGGCGGAGGGCAATCGCCCTGCGGTCGAGCAGGCGCGGGCGGTGATGGAGCGGCAGCTGGAGCACCTGGTCCGCTTGATCGATGACCTGCTGGACGTGTCCCGGATCACCCGCGGCAAGCTGGAGCTTCGGATCGAGCGGGTGGAGCTCACCGTCGCGGTCCAGAGCGCGGTGGAGGCCAACCGGTCCCTGATCCAGACCAATCAGCATCAGCTCATCATTTCCCTGCCGTCCGAGCCGCTGCATCTCGAAGCGGACCTGACCCGGCTGTCCCAGATCTTCCAGAACCTGCTCCACAATGCCGTCAAGTACACGCCGCCGGGCGGCAAGATCTGGCTGACGGCCACCCGGGAAACGGGTGAGGTCATCGTGCGAATCCGGGATACCGGGGTGGGCATTCCGGCGGGCATGCTGGGACACGTCTTCGAGATGTTCGCCCAGCTCGATGGCAGCCTGGAGCGCTCCCAGGAAGGTGGCCTGGGCATCGGCCTGACCCTGGTCAAACGGCTGGTGGAAATGCACGGAGGCAGCGTCGAAGCCCGCAGCGAGGGGGTCGGACTCGGCAGTGAGTTCGTGGTCCGGCTGCCGGTGGCACGCCGGCACACGGTGGAGATGGCGCCCCAGAACGGCACCAGTCTGCGGGCGCCGGTCCCACGCCGCATCCTCGTGGCCGACGATAACCGGGAGTCGGCCGAAAGCCTGGGCCTCATGCTCGAGCTCATGGGCAACGAGGTGCACATCGCGCACGACGGCCTGGAGACCATCGCGCTGGCGGAACAGGTCCGGCCCGACGTGGCGGTCATCGACATCGGCATGCCCAAGCTCAACGGATACGATGCTGCCCGCCGGATGCGCAGCCATTCCTGGGGCGGCGACATCCTGCTGATCGCGCTCACCGGTTGGGGACAGCAAAGCGACAAGCTGCGATCCGCCGAAGCCGGCTTCGACCACCACCTCGTCAAGCCGGTCGACCCGGCCGAGCTGGAACGGCTGCTGGCGTTGGAACCGCGGGGCGGCCACCCGGCCGAGCGGGTGTGACGGTCACCGGCCTGGCGCTGTTCGTCTTTCTGGCCTTTCTGGTTCCGGTCCCGATTCTCAACTGGCTGGACCGCGGCGGACGCGGGCCGGGGAAGTAGCCGGTGTACGCCGGGCATTTCGCCGCCGGTCTGGTGCTCAAGGCCCGGGTGCCCCAGGCCCCCACCTGGGGATTGCTGATCGGGGTTGGCCTGCTCGACCTCCTGTTCGGCCCCCTGGTCCTGGCCAGGGTGGAAAGGGTGACGATCACGCCCGGCGTTTCGCCCGGTTTCTCCCTTGACTACATCGACTGGTCGCACTCCTTGCTGATGTCGGTCGTCTGGTCCCTGTTGTACGCCGCGCTGTTTCTGCGCCGGGGCCGGGTGGTGGCTCTGGCCATGGGAGTCGCGGTGTTCTCCCACTTCCTGCTGGATCTGGTGATGCACCCCGCCGATCTGGCGCTCTGGCCCAGCGCGCCGATCCATCTGGGGTTCGGGCTCTGGCAGAGCCTGCCGACCGGGTGGTGGTTGGTGGAGCTCGCTGTGGTATTGCTGGGGTTGGGATACTACTGGCGCCGCTCCCGCTTCGATCACTCCTTCGGCCGACATGCCACGACGGCCGTCCTGGTAGTCCTGGGCCTGCACCTTTTCAACTCGCCCTGGCTGATGCGGTAGCGCGGCCGGA
>DASWKS010000497.1:0-10216 GCA_036396495.1 Gemmatimonadales bacterium | reverse complement strand
CCCGGCCGCGGCCAGGATGATAGTGACCGGGATCAGAAACTCGATCAGCGCGGTGGGAAGCCGCACCACGTCGGTCACCGCCAGGGCCAACGTCAGCGAATGCCCCACCGTAAAGGCGCTGGCTACCAGCAACAGGTGACGCCAATCCCGCACCCGGTAAGGCGCGACCAGCGCGACCAGAAAGAGCAGGTGATCCATCGCCGCGAAGTCGGCGATGTGCCGGAACCCCAGCCCCACGTACCCCACCAGGCCCGTCATGGGGATGCCTCGATCGCGCGCGTGTGGCGCCGGAGATCGGGGTCATCGGTTCCCCACTGAAGCGCCAGCGACATGGCGGCCCGGGCCTCGGCCCGGCGACCGCTCTGATGGAGGGCCCACGCCAGCAGATCCCAACCGTAGATATCCTGGCGGGTCTCCAGATCGCGAGTGACCTGGGCCAATACCAAAGGTACCTGACGCTGATGATCCAGCAGGGCGAGGTACCAGGCCCGGTGGTAACCGCCCCGCGGCGCGCTGCCGGCGGCCGTCTCCAACCCACGGAAGAACGCCTCGGCCCTCGAGGGCTCTCCCTCCCGGGCCCAGGCATCACCCATCAGCGCCAACGTGGCCGGATCGAAGTGCAGCGAGAGCGAAGAGTCACCCAGTGCAATCGCCAGCTGGCCATCGCCTTCCGCCAGCGCCAGCCGGGCCCGGACCGCGAGCAATCTCCAGTCGGCGGGACGGATCGCCAAACCGGACTCGAGCCACCCTCGGGCCTGGCGGTGACGTCCGTGCCGCAGGGCCAGCTCCCCCAGGCGCAGATGGTACCAGGCGATCTGATCATCGGGCAATCCGTTCCGGACCGCGTCCACGCGGGCCCGTTCCAGCAACCGCCGGGCGCCGCCCGAGCGTCCCCGCAGCTCGAGCCACCGGGCATAGCGGGGCGCCACGTTAGGCTGGTAGCGCTGCAGACCGAGACCCGCGAACACCGAATCCGCGGCCGGATAGCGTCCCAGCTCCAGCAGGATTTCGCCGCGCAGGGCTCGAGCCCCCGTGGCCTCGGGATTCATCGCTACCAGGCGTTCCGCCACCTCGAGGGCTTCCAGGAATCGGTGCTGACCCAGCAGCGCCGCGGCCAGCAGATGCCAGGCAGCGGCATTGTGGGCCTGTCGCAAGGCGATCGATTCCCGCGCCAGCTCCTCCGCCCGAATCAGGTCCCGCGCTTCCCCGGAAGCGCGAGCCCGATCCAGCAGCAGTGCACCCAGCCGCATCCGATCCAGGGCGCCGATCGGGTCGGTGGTCACCCTGGCTTGGTAGAACCGGATGTCGGCCTCGCGCACATCCCCGGGAGGCGGGAGAGGGGAGACGAGAGGCGTGGGCTCTCCCCCCTCGATCGGGATGACCAGCACGCCGAGGGTCGCGACCGCGCCGAGGAAGCCCAGAGCCTGTGTGACCCGTGACGGCATCAGTTCGGGTTCCCGAGATACGGGAACGTCGCCTGGAATTGAGAGTCGCTCGCCACGTTGTCCGTGGCCAGGCCTGGCGACACGTTGTCGGGATCGAGCAGCGGGCCGAACACTGCCATGAGCCCCGCGTCCACGACGTCATCGGCCAGCGTGCGACCGCCCCAGCCGTCGGCCAGGGCCCAGCTGAGCCAGCCCGCGCTGCCGGGGGCTTTGTTGGTCTGCACGATCAGCATGTCGGGCAGCAGCACGGCCTGGAGGGTATTGGCGACCGTCTGGTTCCGGCCGGCGACGGTCAGCACGAAGTTCCGGAGTTCGGCCCCGATCTGGGCCACGTCCTGTGCTGGACCGGTGGCGCCGTGGGTCGGATGACTCCGCTTGGCGAGAAATACCTCGCTCACCAGCGGGTTCCCCAGGCGTTGGACCTGGTGGTACATCCTGGCCCCGTCGGGCCCCGTCACGTCGTTGTCGTCATCACTGCAGCCCGCCAGCAGCGGGAGCAGTAGCAGTGCAGGGAGTACGAGAGTCTTCATGGCGATGGTCTCCTCGAATGGGTGGTTCAGCGGCTGATGGTGCCCCAGATACCGATCCTGGGGTTGCCGCCCGTCGTGAGATCGGAGACCGGCAGCTCGATGATGATGGACAGCACGTTGAATCCGGCGACATAGTTCACGGCCTGGCCCGCCGCCCGGAACGCGCTCGCGCTGGGCTGATCCGGCAGCTGAGACAGCTGGCCGGTGACCGGCTTGCGGTCGGGCACAATGCGGAAGAACTGTTCCAGATCGATGAAGAACGGATCGTCCCGCGGACCGGCGAACACCTGCAGGCCGCCGGTGCTGCCCAGCGCGGTGCCGATCCGGCCCGACAGCGCGGGCGGAGTCGAGGCGACTTCGTTGTTCATCGCGCCGATCACGCCTGGCGCCATCGGCCCCCGAACCTGCACCTGCTGGTCGGCGCCGCTGCCGCTGAACGTCACCTGGATGACCCGGTCCTCGACCGCGTCACCGGTGTTATCGATCTTGAACTGGTAAAGCAGGTTGCGGTCGAACCCGGCGCTCGGGCTCTGGGCCGGAGTGAGGAAGGCACGGCTGTTCATCACCAGCACGATCCGCCCGGCCGTCGGGCTGGGAAAGGCGTACACGTCGGTCATGTCCGACAGTGCGTTCAGCTCGACCTCGGGCGTATCCTGGTGATCCGACGCCGCCGCGACTCCAATGGCGGCGGCTCCAAGGGTCAGACCGAGGCTCGCGAACGGCAAGGCACGATGCAACGAGAACGGGGTCATGGGTGGATCCCTCTCCTGGTGGGTGGTCGCGTCGTGAGGTTCTACGACGCAGCCGGGAGAGCGGATCTATCCGGGGGTCGAAGGCGGTCGAAGGCAGTCGAAGGCGGTCGAAGCCGGTCGAAGACAGTCGAAAGAGGTCCCCCCTCCCACACCGCTTCGACTGCCTTCGACTATTTGTAGATCACCAGTTCCAGAATCGCTCGGGCCGGAATGCCGCCACGCTCTCCAGCGTGGCCTCGCGCTGCATCATCTGCAACAACACGATGGCGGTGATACCGGCGAGCAGGACACCATTGCGGCCGTGACCGGTGGCGTACCACAACCCTTCCAGCCTCGGTTCGGGGCCGATGATCGGCAGACCATCCGGGGTACCGGGCCGGAGCCCGGCCCAGGCTCGGAGCGGCTCCGATCCACGGACCAGCCCGCACAGCCGTTCGGCGCCCTGGTGGACCCGCGCGATTCCTTCCCCGGTGGTGACCGAATCGAAGCCCGCATGTTCCATGGTGGTGCCGGCCAGCAGCTCATCGCCCCGGGTGAGGAGGTAGTGGCCGTGACCGCCGAACACGATCACGTCTTCCTCGAGCTGGGATGGTCGCGGTAGCGCGATCATCTGGCCCCGCACCGGTTCCACCGAGACCGGCCGGGGCAGATTGCCAATCCGGCCGGACCAGGCGCCCGCCGCCAGGATCACGCTGCCCGCCTGGTAGCGCTCCCGCCCCCGGGCACCCACCAGGCGGCCGTTTTCAACGTCGAGTGCGGTAATTCGGTCCTCGATCCGGCGGACTCCCAGCCGAGCCCCGTCTTGAATCAGGGCCTGCACCAGCGCCACCGGGTCGATCGAGCCATCCTGGGGCGCGAACAGCGCCCCATGCGAATCGGGCAGCCAGGGCCACCGATGCCGGATTTCGTCCGGCAGCAGCCAGTCGCAGTACAGCCCCTGCTGCCGCTGCCAAGCCACCAGGGTCTTGAGTCGTTCCGCGTCGTTCGCCGAGGCGGCCAGCGAGGCAATCCCGCAGAGGGTCAATCCCAGGTGGATCCCGGTAGTCCCCTCGAGCGTCTCGCGTGTGGTCAGGTGCCACTCCCGGCCCGCCAGACCCACCTCCAGAAGCGGATCGTCTTCGTCCCCCTCCACCTGAGGGGAGAGCAGACCGGCCGCGGCTCGCCATCCCTGGCCGGTTTGCCCTCCCGGCTCGATGCACACAATCCGGCGACCGGCTAGGGCAAGTTCCCGGGCGCAGGCCGCTCCGACCACCCCGCCACCGATGATGAGAACGTCAGGATTGACAGACACTTGGGATCCGGCGAAACTTTTTGAAACGTCCGGCGTAGTGGCTCACGTCCCGGCCATGGGGGCCGGACGGCCTCGACGAAGGAGTGCTGAACATGGTCCGCAATGTGGTGGGTTACGCCGTCTTCGCGGCGGTCGTACTCATGGCGCTCAAGCTCCTCGGGTTCGTCTGGGGCGTCCTGGGCACGCTACTCTGGCTCGCGTTCCTCGGCTTCGTGTTCTACCTCCTGCTCCGGGTCTTCGCTCCCGGCACGGCCGACAAGGTCCGCGACAGCATCAAGGGCGAACCGAAGCCATAACCTCAGGACTAAGTCCGAAGTCCTTAGTCCTGAGTCCTGTCAGTGAGGCGACGAAGAGTGGGCGTGGCGGATGCGCCACGCCCCTCTTTCGTCGGGCGCCAGCACGAACGTCACGTGACCTTCCCGCACCGAGCTTTCCCGAGTCGACATCCAGCGGTACTCCACCTGGGCCCAGGCCACCATGCCGCGCACCTCGAGCCGGCTGGTGGTGATCGCGACCGCGCCCCCACTCCCGATGCTGGCGTAGCGCGGAGGAGCGAATCGATTCTCGCCATCGGCCACGATGACGGCATCGGAGGCATAGAGCGTGTCGGCGGATTCGGCCCGCGCGTCGGAGTCGAGCGCGGCGGCGATGATTTCGCTCAGACGGTCGTCTGACGCCATGGGCGTTGGAACAGCCGTGCCCGAGCCGCCACCGCACGCCAGGGCCAGCAACAGGGGGAAGCACAATCGCCGGGTGATCACGGGGCCGCTCAGTCCTCAGTCCCCAGCACTCCGTACTCAAAACTCAGTACTCAGTACTTGGCCTTTAGAGCGTGAGCTTTTCCAGTCTGAGAATTACCACGCCGAAGGGATAGCGGGTCCGGATCTGCACCGGGATCCGCCGCTCGTCATCGGTCAGCCACACCCGGGCCTCCTGGCGGGGCGCGAAGATGCCGCGATCGCCCACGATCGGAGCGACCACCAGGCAGTTCACCCTGGACCCGTCGGGGAGCTCCATTTCTTCCCGCTTCTCCACCCTCAGGATCACCGGGTTTTTCTCGGTGCGGAAGTACAAGTCGAGCCGGTACTCCCGGCCCACCTCAAGCGGCTGGGTGCGCATGTAGAACATGAACGATGCGTCGTCCAGCGGGTGCGTTGGGGTGGGTGGCTGCTCCGATTCGCCCTCCAGACGATAGTAGCCCGAATCGGGGAAGATCTCGTAGGTCCGCAACCTGGTCTGCTTGCCGCGTTCGGTAATGTCCTGCCGGAAGCGGCGCGATTTGAGATCGTTCACCCCGGTCCACGATTCCAGGACGCTGTTCACCCGGTAGAGTGAGTTGCCGCCCTCGAGCGCGAACCGGAAATAGTACGAGGGCACTCCCCGGACGGTATCGATGCTCTCGACGGAAATCAGGCCGGTCCCCAGTCGAAGAAATCCCAGCTTGGCCGAGTATTGCAGCTCTTCTCCGACTCGGAAGGGGCGTTTCGGCTCCTCGGCTGACACGGTACCGTTCTGGAGCGCCGCCATGACGATCAGGGTAGGAATCAACGCGTCGCTCCCACCAGCCGCAGGGCGCGCCGCGCCCCCCACAACGCCTTCGCCTCGTCCCAGGGAGTCACCCGGCTGGGCCGCTGACGCAGGTTGAGTCGTTCCACGACGGGGACCGCTTCCACCCTGCGGGCGTTCGCCGCCAGGCGGCTGATCAGTTCGGCGTTGGCGGCCCAGCCGTCGGTCAGCAACAGCTGGTCGCCGGAGTCCTTCAATGCCAGTCGCAGGCAGGAGAGCCGGACCGCCAAGAAGCCGGACACCATATCACGCAGCCCCGGTACCTTCGCCTTGGTGCCGAGCAGCGCTGGTGCCCAGCGCCGGAGCCAGCGATACCCCCGCGAAGGCGCTCCTTCCAGCTTTGCTTCCCCCACCACGAGGTCGGCGCCGCTGTCGATCCCTCGGACCAGGTCGGGGACGAATTGGGGCAGGTGCGAAAAGTCGGCTTGCATGAGCACGGCACAGTCGCGGCGGGGCCGATCGGACCGCTCCAGCGCCAGCTGCAGCAGGGTCTCCACCGAGGCGGCGTATCCTTCGCGATGATCATGACGAACCACACTCAGAGGCAACACCTTGGCGTAGGGCTCGAGCGTCTCCGCGGTCCGATCGGTCGACCCATCATCCACCACCAGCAACTGGTACTCGCGCCCGGAGTCCCCGAAAACCTGGCGGGTCTTCCACAGGACGAGCCCAATCGTAGGGCCTTCATCGTAACTTGGAATGCAGACGTAAATCATTGTGCCTCAATCGACTCCTTGACCGAACGATATACAGCCACCACCCGCTCCACCATGGCATCCAGGTCGAATCGGCGCACCGCCCGCCGACCGGACTCCCCCAAACGCATCCGATGGGCCACATCACCCACCATCCGCTCCACGACCGCCGCCAGCGCCGCTCCGTCACCGGCCGGCACGAGCTCGCCACCACCACCCGCAAGTGCTTCTGGTACACCACCTACGGCACTCGCGGCCACCGGGATTCCCAGCGCCATTGCGTCCAGAATGACTGATCCGAATCCCTCTTCACGGGAGGGCAGCACCAGCACGGCCGCGCCTGAAATGACCGGGAGCGGATCCGAGAGGTGGCCCACAAAGTGGACGTATGGCCGGGTGTGGAGCGCACCAGCTCTGGTCTCCAGCGCCGGACGTTCCACCCCGTCGCCGGCGACCACCCAGTGGAGCTGGGGCAACCGCGGGTGAATCGCGGCGGCCGCCTCCAGCAAGGTGTCGATCCCCTTTTCCCGGGTGAGGGCCGCGACCGTCACCACTACGGGGGACTGCAGGGGAATCCCGTATGCGTGGAACCACTCGATCGGCTTCACCTGGCTGGTGCGATCGACCTCGATGGCCGGAGGAATCACCTCGATCCGTTCGGACGCAATGCCACTCCGCACCAGCGTGTCTCGGACCGGACCGGAGATGGCGATGACGCGGGTCGCCCGTCGCCACGGGCCCGGCCTCCGGAGCGGCCGGGTCATGCGCCGAGTGGCGATGAAGGGCTGGTGGGTGAGGCGGGCCGCTACCGCGGCCAGGGTGACGGCATGGGCATCGTGTGCGTGAAGCAGGTCGGCGCCTCGCGCGGCGAGCCACACGGTGAACGCGGCGCGGGGATCGAGGCCCCACCGCCATTTCGCGCCCCGCACCGGCAGGGCAGCCTCTTCCAGCCGCCGGGCCAATTCCCCGTCGCGGGCGGTCACTATCGTCTGCGAGATCCCGGGTATGCGGGCCAGTCCGCGAGCCAGCAGCCAGGTCTGGCGTTGACCCCCGCGCCACTCCCGGCCTGAGGCGACGTGGAGGATTCTCACTGACTCGCGATACTCAAGGTCGCCGCAGCGAATCAGGGAAAAAGGGGCAGATCTTGTCCTCGAGCCCCGAAACGTTGGTCTGCAGGCCGAGGAGGGGAAGGGTGAGTGGCCCGACCGTGACGCTACCGATGCTCGGAGCGCCCGCGACCGGTGGGGTGTCGTAGAGCATGACCCCTCGCGGTGCTCCGTCGGGGCCTACGATCACGACCCCGAATTTCGGCACCATCCCGCTGGGGATCTGACCTTCCACGTTCACGATCCACGCGGAGTCCGCCACGGTGCGAACCAGACCGCGATACGCCGGCCCGGCCGCGACCCGCACCGCCACGACCTCGGGAGCCTGGCCGGGTGGCGCGCTGAGCGTCTGGGATGGTTTCGCGAATTCATCCAGTAGCATGGTCGCCCCGGCCAGGGCGGTGATACCGCAAGCGGGGTTGCCGCCGCTCGAGCTACCGCAAGCGCTCAATGCAACAAGTGAAATTGCTGAGAGACGCATGGGGGAAAGCTAAACCACCGTTCCGGGTTCCGGGTTCCGGGTTCCTCGTTCCGGGTGCGGTGCCTGGTGCGGTGCCTTGTGCGGTGCCTTGTGTGGTGCCTTGGGTGCGCCGCGTGCCGGGTCTCCTGCAGGATTCCGCACTCGGTACCCGGCACCCAGCACCGCACGTAGCACCGCACCCAGTGCGGCACCCGGAACCCGGAACATGGAACGTGCCGGTGCGCGTAGCGCACCTTCAGACGACTCGCTAACATATCCGGCATGTCGCTCGAGGGGATCCGCGCGCGAATCGACCAGCTGCTCGCCGATCTCAATCGGGTGGGCGATGCCCGTTCAGCAGCAGCCGGCCTGTACGACGCCATGGTAGAGACCAAGACGGCGATCGGCGCGGTCCGGGACGCACTGATCGCCACCGACCGCGAGCTGGTGGTCGAACGCCAGCGTTTGGATGATGCCGAGCGGCGAGGCAGGCTGGCTCAGGAAATCCACGACAACGAAACCGTAGAGCTGGCTCGCATCTGGACCGCCAAGCATCGGGAGCGGGTCGACCTGCTCGAACGCAAACGCCTGGTTCAGCAGGACGAGCTGGCCTACGCCGAACGCCAGCTGGCGGAGATGGCGGAGCAGTACCGCAAGGCCAAGGCCGGCATTCCGCCGGGAACCGCCCCGAGGGCCGTGCCGCCCGACCCCGATCCGGACTTCGCCCGCCTGGAGCACGATGCCGATCGCCAGCAGCGAGCCGCGACGGTGGAGCAGCAGCTTGCCGAGCTCAAACGCAAGCTTGGGCGCCAACCCCCACCCTGAGACTCCGTGACCGACCAGACCTCCGACACCGGGTTTTTCGGCCATCCCCGCGGCCTGTCGACCCTGTTTTTCACCGAGATGTGGGAGCGCTTCAGCTACTACGGGATGCGAGCGCTCCTGATCCTGTTCATGACCGCTCCGCTCGCGATCGGCGGGCTGGCCATGCCGGTGGAAGTAGCCGGAGCCATCTACGGGACCTACACCGCCATGGTGTATCTGATGACCCTGGGCGGGGGCTGGGTCGCGGACAAACTGCTGGGACTCAGACGCTCGGTGTTCTGGGGCGGCTTTTTGATCATGTTAGGCCACATTTCGCTCGCCTTGCCGGCGGTCCCCACCTTCTACTTCGGTCTGGTCCTGGTAGTTCTGGGGACCGGTCTGCTCAAAGGCAACATTTCCGCCCTGGTGGGTCAGCTGTATGGCCCGGAGGACATCCGGCGCGACGCGGGCTACTCGCTCTATTACATGGGAATCAACCTGGGTGGGTTTCTGGGACCGCTGGTCTGCGGGTACCTGGCCCAGGATGAGCGCTTCCGCACCATGCTCGAAGGGTGGGGCATGTCACCCCAGGCCTCGTGGCACTGGGGCTTCGGCGCCGCCGCCGTGGGCATGTTCTTCGGGTTGATCCAGTATGTGCTCGGCAAGCACCGCCTGCCCGCATCGGGTGAGGCACCGGCCGGCGTGAAAACCCCCGAAGAAGCCGCGGCGGCGCGGGGGACTGCGGGCCGGGCTCTCGCGATTGCCGCGCTGCTGATCGCGGTCCTGGCCGGTCTCCAGATGACCGGTACCATCGGGATCACGCCGGCCGGAATCGCCGTCACGCTGGATTGGCTGCTACTGGTGGCCACGGTGGGGTTTTTCGCCTGGCTCTTTTCGGTGGGACAGTGGACCAAGGATGAACGCCGGAGATTGGTGGTGATACTGGTCCTCTTCCTGGGGGCCTCGGTCTTCTGGGCCGGCTTCGAGCAGGCCGGGTCGAGCCTCAACCTGTTCGCCGAACGCAACACCGCCAACACCATCTTCGGCTTCGCCTATCCGGCCAGCTGGCTGCAGTCGGTGAATTCCTTCTTCATTATCGTCTTTGCCCCGGTTTTCGCCTGGCTGTGGATCAAGCTGGGCGCGCGCAATCCCTCCAGTCCGGCGAAGTTCTCGCTCGGCCTTCTGCTGCTGGCCGCCGGGTTCGGCGTGATGATCTTCGCCGGCATCGCCGCCACCGGAGGCGAGAAGGTGAGCCCGATGTGGCTGATCAGCTTCTATCTGCTGGCGACCTTCGGCGAGCTCTGCCTCAGTCCGGTCGGCCTGAGCGCCATGTCCAAGCTGGCACCTGAACGGGTCGCCGGATTGATGATGGGGGTTTGGTTCCTCGCCTCATCGGTCGGCAACAAGATCGCGGGCCGGATGGGCGGACTCTACGAATCGCTCTCGCTGCCGATGATCTTCGCGCTCACCACGGCTTTCCCGCTGGTATTCGCGCTGATCCTGGCTGCCCTGGTCAGACCGATTCGACGGATGTTGGCGAGAACCTAAAAACACTCACTGACACTCT
>DASWKS010000496.1:0-3477 GCA_036396495.1 Gemmatimonadales bacterium | reverse complement strand
CGTTCACGGTTCGGAGTGCGAAGAAGGCGGGAATACAGCTCAGGGCCCGGAGCACCTCCCGGCGCCGGAAGCCCCCCACCACCACCGGCACCACGATGGCCGGGATGTCGATCACGTAGCCCAGCAGGAACCACGGGTTGCGCAACCCGATCGCCAGCAACGGCAACACCAGCAGATAGACCAGCGAGGCGATCGCGGCGTCCCAGGTGGCGACCGCCACCGCGGAGCGCAGGAAGGGCACGTCCAGCAGGCCTCGCCAGTGCAGTCGCACGTTCTGCACGAACCCGTGCGACCAGCGGCGCAGCTGGCGGCTCAGGAACGACCAGGTGTGGGGCTCGAGCGGGTAGCAGATCGCTTTCGGCATGAAGCGCACCCGCCACCCCATCTGGCACAGGGTCCAGGTGAGATCCATGTCTTCGGCCAGGGTTCGCGCCGACCAACCGCCGGCCGCGCGCACCGCCCGGGTCCGGTACATGGAACAGCAGCCGCTGCTGATCATCGGCGCGCCCCACTGGTCCTGCACCTGCTTGTAGAACGTGAAGGCGAACAGATACTCGACGTAACGGCCCCGCTCCCAGATCGAGTCCAGCCGTCGCGGCAGCACCGTGCAGCAGGCGGCGACGACGCCGGGCTCCTCGAAGCCCGGCAGCAGCTGTTCGATCGCGTCGGGCGCCAGAACGGTGTCGGCGTCCAGTACCAGGCAGAACTCCGTGGCCACCTGGCTCAGCGCGAAGCTCTGCGCCCCCGCCTTGGAGCCGGTGTTCCGCTCGGGACGGATCACGCTGACACCCAGCGAGCGGGCGATGTCGCCGGTGCCATCGGTCGAGCAGTCATCCACCACCACGATGGCCGCGGCCGTCCGAGTCTGAGCCCGGAGACTGGCAATGGTCTCGCCGATCGTGGCGGCTTCGTTGAAGGCCGGGACGATGACGGTGACTGGGACCCCGGTCTGGGGCGCGGCGGATGACGGCATGGTCAACCCCCGCAAGAGTGCAGGCCCTGTGCCGCAGGAGCGGCTCAGGGAATGACCCTCAACCCATTATGCAACAGCGAGTTGTAGAATGGATTCAGCCAGGTGGTGGGACCGGACGGGACGGAATCCGCAAAAGCAAGGCGGAGAGCGGAACCCTGGTCCCCCCCGCCCACCTGTCCGTCATCCGTCAGTCCGTCACGAGATCGGGTCCTCCGTGGAGCTGGTTTCCCCCATCATCTTCATGATCGCTTTCGAAGCCCGTACGTAGCGTTCGCCGTCGAAGGAGACGGTGGCGGTGCCCTGCATGTCGCCGGTCAGGTGAGCGAGGGGAAGGGGGGAATGAACCGGAGTGTGCCCAATGACCAGTGCCGATTGCAGAAGGAGGCCGCTGGAGTAGTTCCCCTCTGCAATGGGCATTGGGCATTCGGCACTCTCCAGTTCATTCCCCCCTCCCCTGCCACGTCCCCGCCGTTTGTCGACATATTCGTGTGATGCCCCATCCCGACTTGCCCAACCTGACCGTCCTGGATCACCCGCTGATCCAGCACAAGCTTGCGTTGCTGCGGGACTTTCACACGCCCACCCGTGACTTTCGGCTCCTGGTGAGCGAAATCGCGATGCTGATGACCTACGAGGTCACGCGCGATCTGCCGACGGAGGTCATCGAGGTCCAGACTCCCCTCGAGATGACCCATGGCCGCATGGTAGCCGGAAAGAAGCTGACGCTGGTACCCATCCTGCGAGCCGGGCTGGGCATGGTCGACGGCATCTCCCTGCTGATCCCGTCGGCCCGGGTGGCGCACATCGGGCTCTACCGCGACCACGCCACCCTCAAGCCGGTGAGCTACTACTTCAAGGTACCGCTCGACCCGGGGCGGGACTTCTTCGTCCTCGACCCGATGCTTGCGACCGGAGGATCGGCCGCCGCCGCCGTTCAGCAGCTCAAGGACGCGGGCGCCAGTCGAGTGCGCTTCCTCTGCCTGGTGGCCGCGCCCGAAGGGGTCCGGACCATGCTCGATGCCCATCCGGATATCCCGGTCTATGCCGCTGCGCTGGACCGGGAGCTCAACGAATTCGGATACATCCTGCCGGGCCTGGGAGACGCGGGGGATCGAATCTTTGGAACGAGATAGCTCAGAGGGATGAGGTGAGAGGGCGGAGTGAACTGGAGCGTGCCGAATGCCCAATGCCCATAGCAGAGGGGACCTACTCAGGCGGCCTCCTTCTGCAATGGGCACTGGCCATTGGGCATTCTCCGGTTGATTCCCCCCTCGCCCCTCTCCCCTCTCCACCTCCTCGGGAGCGTGCGTGTCGATTCAATTGACGTTCCACGGTGCCGCCGGCCGGGTCACCGGCTCGCTCCATCTGCTGGAAGCCGCCGGCGCCCGCCTCGCGCTCGATGCCGGGCTGTTCCAGGGCCCTCGCGCCGAATCGAGCGAGCTCAATCGCACCCTTCCCTTCGATCCCCGCCGGCTCGATGCCATCGTGGTGAGTCACGCCCACATCGACCACATCGGCCGGCTGCCGCTGCTGGTGCGGCATGGCTTCCACGGCCCGATCTACACCACGCCGGCCACCCGCGATCTTTCCGCGGTGATGCTGCCCGATGCGGCCATGATCCAGGAAAAGGACGCCCAGTTTCTCGCCAAACGGGGCAAGGCCGGACCCGAATCCGAGCCGCTCTACACCCTGCGGGACGCGGTGGCGGTGCAGGAGCTGATGGTGGGAGTCCCGTATCGCCGGGTGCAATTCATCCGCAAGCACCTCTCTTTCGAGTACACCGATGCGGGACACATCCTGGGCTCGGCCTCGGTCGACATCCGGATCACCGAAGGGATGACCACGCCGCACCGGCTGGTCTTCTCGGGTGACATCGGCCGGAGCGACCTGCCCATCATCCGCGACCCCGACCCGCCCTCCGGCCGGATCGATACCCTCATCATCGAATCCACCTACGCCGATACCGACCACGAGCCGGTGGTCGATGCGGAACGCCATCTGGGCGAAATCATCCGCCGAGTGGTGGGTCGCGGGGGGAAGGTGCTCATCCCCGCCTTTGCGCTGGGTCGAATCCAGGAGCTGGTGTATTCGCTGCACGCGCTGTTTCGTCGGGGCGAGATCCCCGGAATCACCATCTATGTCGACAGCCCCCTCGGAGTCGATGCCACCGCCGTCTTCCGGATCCACCCCGAGATCTTCGATCCCCGCGAGCAGCTCATCGCGCAGACCACCGACATCTTCGATTTTCCGCTGGTGCGCTACGTACGGGACGTGCAGGAATCGAAGCGACTCAACGGGCTCACCGGTCCGGCCGTGATCATCGCCGCCTCCGGCATGGCGGAGAGCGGACGGATCCTGCACCATCTCGCCAGCCACATCGGGGATCATCGCAACCTGGTACTGTTCGTAGGCTACCAGGCGGAACAAACCCTGGGCCGTCGAATCCAGGAGGGGGCCGATCCCGTCAAGATCTTTGGCGAGATGCATCCGCGCCGGGCGGAAGT